>CAYWNS010000052.1:0-14384 GCA_964459715.1 uncultured Akkermansia sp. | reverse complement strand
TCCGGCTTGCATGTGGGCAAGCTTCATCGTGGCTATACCAACCTTCGTGAGCGCACGCATTTGCATGTCGAAACTGCCGTTGACCGTCAACGTCTCTGATTCCGTTTTATTGGAATTAGAGACTCCTCCGACCGCTATCTTTGCGTCTTCTTCTAGGACGATGTTCCACGCGCATAACGGATTTTTGTTTTTATCCTGCGTCACTCCGTTGTCCCATCCGTAATTGTACACGGAAAAAGCAGCCTCTGAAGCCAACTTTCCGTCATCTATACCTGCCGGACCTTCCCCGGCGAGTGAAGTAGCCCCGTCTCCCGCCAAATACAGCGTGAGGGATGCCGACACCATCGCCAAGGCATTCACCGATAAACCGGCACCATTCTTCACTCGGATTTCTTGGATGTTAGCCAGTCGTGGATTTTTACCATCTGTACCTATTGCAATGCCGGTACCATCTGCCAACTCCAAAGTGTGCAAGGTGCGGGTATCTCCCGTTGTAGCTTCGCTCACAAACAAGTTGAAAAAACCGTCGGCCCCCCACCCACTGTGTGTGTCCAACACCAAGGTCCCGCCCCCGTGCACAAAGCTCATCTTGCTCCCCGTCCATGTGGTTACGTCTTTCTCCTGCACCACAAACCTTCCCCCCTCCTGCACCTCAATGCCGCCGAAGTTCTTCGTCCCGCTCGTGCTTACTTCCACCGTCACCCCGCCGCCTACTACCAAGCCGGAGGCAGTGACGGTGCCGCTACCTGCGAAGGTTACTATGCCCTCCCCGGTGATGCTCGTACCGCCGACTCTGTTGAGTTTGACCGCCGTGTTAAACGTCGCGCTGCTGCCGTTTACGAGGGTCAGACCCCCCGTCACATCGATGGTAGCAGAATCTCCCTCCACGTTGAAGGTGTACTGCGCTGTCGCGTCCTCGCTGCCCACCGTGATGTTGTGCGCATGCACCGTGCCGGACACGTCCACCGTCTGGGTTGCCTGATCGCCTATCGCCGCAAAAATGACATTCACGCCGCTCGTGTAAGTCTGAGCAGCGTCCCCGTCCTGCGGAGTCCACACATTGTCGCCGCCCTCGTCCTGCCAAGTGTGGCTACTTCCGTCTGTCCAGACAAGTACCGGAAGCTCGGCAAGGGTCACCGTACCGTTAGTATCCACTTCGAGCCGGAGGTTGTCGTCCGTGTTGTCCGATGTAAGGTGCTTTTCCAACATCCGGCACAGATCGTCAGTGAGAGTACCGGTGAAAAGCCCGAGTCCTCCCCACTCCGTGCCTTTCCCACTCAACCCGGTGAGTCCGATGACGAGGTCACCGAGGTCTTGCAAACCCGCCCCAAGTTCAATCTTCCCCGTGCCGGGTGTATCTCCGGCGGCGATACTCAACTTCCCGGCGTACGCAACTCCGTTGCCGAGCGAGAGAGTAAGCCCATCTACCAGCGTCACCCCCGCAGTACCCCCGAAAGTGAGACTGTCGCCGTCCGTGCCCGGTCCGATGGTCAGCTTTGTCCCCTGTAACCGCGCCAACCCTTGGAGTGTCCACGCGCCGTGTACGTTCAGCGTGGATTCCCCCTCGCGCAACACGAGCTTGCTCAGGGTGCCCGTAGAAGAGGAAGCGGCACCTGCGCCCGCCACGCCTACGGTCAACGCGCCGTTGTTCCACAGATGGACCTCCCCCGTGTAATTGTCCAGTGCTTTCACAGTCACATTGCCCGCCACCCCCAGAGCACCCGCACCCTTCAACTTCGAGATTTCCGTGTTGACGTGAAGTTCCCCGCTCTCCTCGTCAGCGACCTTGTCGTAGTGTCCGAAAGCTTGGCTGGCTCCCGCTGCTATTTCCAGCGTGACGCCCTCCCCAAAGGTGATGCCCAAAGCCGCGTCAGGATTGCTGCCAAGTACCCTCACTGTGGCTGCGCTTCCCCCATCCTGCACGGCAAAGCCGCCGCCGCCGTAATTCGATGCAGTATTGCCATCGTTGTTATTCGTGCTGGCTATGCCTGCGGTAGTGAGAGTTTGACCATCCGCAATCTTTACGGTAAGCTTGCGGTCTGCATGACCTTGAAAAATAAAGTCGATGTGCCCCTTGAACTGATCTCCCTGAGTAACGATGAATGTGGAAGATGCGTTCCCCTTGCCTTGTCTAGTAGTTGCCAGACGTAAATCGCCGCTACCGGTGAGTGTCCCGATGCTAAGGACCGCACCAGTTGTCACAGCCACCAAGGCACTCTCCTGCATTTCGAGTCCGCTGATCGTGGCATTTGTATTTGCCCAGAGAGCAAGTTTTTGCAAACCGATGTCACTACTGAGACCGTACACTCGCTTATCTGCCTTACCCAAATGGATTGTGATGTTTGCAAAGGGTGTCTCTGTTTGCCCGCTAGTTCGATCCAAGAACAGCCCTGTACCGGAAGAATAGATATCCGTGAGACCGCTCGGGCAATTAAAGCTTTCCCCGAATTTGAAGCCACCAACCCCCGCATTGTCTGTTTCTGTTGCATCCCAATTGAGCCAGAGAGCCTTCAAGTTGGTCGGCAACCCGTTGATGGTCGTCATTGCGTTCGCTACCACACCGATTTTCCTCTGTAGTTTCAGCCATTTAACGGTACTGCCCGACAAAGTAACGGTAATTGTGCTACTGTTGGTGGCAACGACAGTAACACCCTCGCCATCATACTGTTGATTATCGAAATTGTAATCGATAGAAGAGACGGAGAAAGTGGCATCATCTTGCTGCGTGTTAGTGTCCCAATTTATATCCCCGGTGCTGAAAGACAACTCCTCCGTAGGCAACCCCGCATCTTCTGATTGAATGACAATCCTACCGCTCGCCGTTCGACCGAATACTTGCCCGTCACCTAAGCTTCCCGTACTCGGTTGCAGCTGAGAGAGCGGGATATCTTCTAAGCCCTCGGGGAGTTCAAAGTTCCAGAAGGGATCGTTTTCTGTGGGAACAACAAGCCCCTCTACGACGATGTTTAATCCGGTCAAGTCGGCATTTGCGGAGAACACCCATTTGCTGTCACCGCTCGAAGGGAAAGTGAGAGACCCGGTAAACTTAGTGGCAGTCACGCCATCTCCCAACGTGACAGTTCCCCCGTTGGTGTCTAGAGACAGAGCATCGCTCAGATTGAAGGTACCCGCGCCCGCGAGGGTCAGGTTTGTGTCGGCGGCAACGTTCAGGCTCTCCAAGCTCCAGGTGGCATTCCCTACCGCCTCTAAGGTACCGCTTCCGCCTGCTGCCGTCGTTACCTCAGCCACCGTTCCGCCGGTGCCACCATTGAGACCGAGCACTACCTTCCCGGCAACGAAGTTGAGCCTCAGATCCCCGGTTATTGTGCCGGATAAAGTCAGAGAATTACCACCGGATTTGGTCAGGATGTACCCGTTGGTAATCAAGTTCCCCGTGAGGGTGCCTGCGCTACCCGTCCCGATGCGCGCGTCGTCGTCCAGTTCAACATTCCATCCCACCGTTGTCGGCGAAGTCCGTATACTCAGGGCACCGAGCCCGCCCTCTTCATTACGACCGTTACCGACGATGTGCAGAGTATTGCCGCCCGCTATACCGCCGTCAGCGGCTGTGACGAGAAGTTGCACCCCCTGCAAGTCCAGCGAATTGCCGGAAGTGACCACGATATTTTTCACGTGCTTGGCGAGGGTCTGCCCCAACTCGACAAAACCGTTATTGCCCGAGAACTTGAATGCCGCGTTCTCGTTTCCATTTCCTTCTCCGATTTGCAAAGTACCGAGTGTCTCTCCGTCCTTCATCCCCTTGAGCAGCGCATTAAAAAGATGGATGGCTTGATTCTGCCCGGGGTTCATGAAATTATCTCCACAGGACAGCACCACCGTTCCTTCGCCGTACACGTAGTCATCCCCGACCCCGGAGTCGGTGCAATTGCCCCAAGCATTATTGCTGGATCCGGCACTAATTACCAACTTGCTGCCCTCCTTCACCTCCACCGCCCCGAAGTTATGGTTAGTGGTAGGAGCTTGCTTGTTCGTAAGATACACTGTGGTGGCATCCGTCCCGTTCCCGACCGTCCAGCCGTTACCGTCCCCGGTGATGGCACCGAAGGTGATCATCCCCGGACCGATGAACTCATGGGGGGCGTCACCTATCAGGGTAACCGAGACGCCGGAGAAGTTGCCGGTGGGACCTGCGTCCGTACCCCTTAGTTCAATATCCCCGGCGAGGGTGAGAGCGAAACTGCCGCCGTTGGCGAATGTCCACTCACCACCGTCCAGCGTGATACTTCCGGCAGTCACGTTACTTCCCAACGTGACAGTCTGGGGGTCAGCCAAGTCCCCGATGGAGAAAGTGACATCATCGTTGTCCGCAAAATCTGCGTTTCCGGTGTCACCTCCATCGGAAGCCCACCAATTGGAGGCAGATTCACCGGTTTTCCAAGTGGCACCGCCCGTTCCTTTCCATGTGAGCTGCTGCCCCGCCTGAATGGGGGAAGAAGCCAGAGACCACACGAGAGCTCCGGCGAAGAGAGAGCCGGACGCGGAAGTGAGCGCGAGGGGCGCGAGCGAAGCCAAGGCTGTGAGGCAAGCGAGAACTGCCTTGCGAAGCGCGGAGGGAAGGTGAAGTTTCATTGTCTTGGGGATTATAAGTTGACGCTGAACGCGAGAGCACCATCGACCACCCGGTCGAGACACTCCGCAGTACCGTTCACTGAGCAGTATATCTCATTTTGAATGCCATGCGCAATGAGAAAACGATTTCCTTCAGATAATCAATGCCTTATGTTTCTGTGTCATCATGTTTCCGCACACCGAGGCTGTTGTTATTGTGCATCCCCTCCCGACGTAATTTATTTTTTTTTAGGGTGAACGCAATTTTTTTCTTGCGCATGGCATTCAAAATCCGATATGCACAGACCGGCATAGCTGCTTTCCCTCTGCTGTCTCTTGTTACGATTTGACCGCATCCGTTCCCAGAAATTTCCCGACAAACGCCACGATGCTGACACGAAGCACGGAGCAGCAGTGCGGGTGCGGTAGAGGGCGGGAACTACGCCAGATTTCTGCTTTCCATCATGCGGATCAGGTCGGCTTCCTGTTTGACGCGGATTTGCAAATCAGCCAAGGCATTCATGTAGTAGATATAGGCGTCATACGGGGAAGGATAGGGGGTAAAACCGTTGCTCTTCTCCATGTAGTGAAAGTGGTCGGCACTTTGTAATTTACGCCAGACGTGGATCATATCTCTATCGCGGCTAGCTTTCACGGCATCCTCTAAGTTGTATATCTTCTTGATAGCCTCCTGTTGCATGACGTTGGCATTCCACTGGGAGGTGGTGCCGAAAGTGGAGCAGCTGATGGGATTCGGGCAATCGAGGGTGCCGGTGGAGTGGAAGCGGCGCACAGCCTCGCCAGGCGTGATAAAGACATCCTCATTAAAGAGCACCGTCGGGATGAGAGTGCGCCAGAACTCAAACACCCCCGAGGAGTCCGGCTGCCGTTCGCCGAGGGTTTCATAATCCATGGAGATGCTTACGAGCTGACCCTCCTGACGGTGGAGCCAGCTCGCGAAGGTGTAAGGGGAGAGGGGGTACTCGGGCCACGAGGTGTCCACCCGATTGATTGCCAAGTCATTCGAAAGATGGCGGTTGCGGACGATGGTTTTGGTATCGGCGATAAGCGGCGCGCACTGCAGGTCATTGGTATGCAGATTACTGATCATCTGGCGATTACCGTCGGCCATGATACCCTCCATGCCCATATCGAGGGCTTGGGCAGCGATGGCGTTGGAGTAGAGCATACCCGTATTCCAAAGGACGGTGGGGTGGGCATCGAAGAGTTGCTCCATGAGGTCGATATGCTCTCCCACCTGCTCGGCAAACTCGCCGGGGGAATATAGGGAGGCGAGGGAGGCGTAGTAAGGCATGGCTAAGAACTCCACGCATCCTGTATCCGCTAGTTCTTGGAACGAGGAGATGAGGTCGGGGCGGTGGTGTTTGGCTTGCTCGAGGATGACGCCGGAAAGAGCCAGAGAGAAACGGAATCGCCCGTCTGACACCTCGATCAGTTGCTTCATGAGGCGATTCGCCGGTAAGTAACAACGCTCCGCCACTTGGCTGAGTACTTGCGCGTTCAGGTTGTCATCCTCGTAGAAAGCATGCTCGCCTATTTTGAAGAAATCGTAAGCGATGAGACGGTTGGGCTGGTGCGCATGAAAGGAGAGCGAAATATTCATGACCGAGGAGGAGCCTTGCGTGATACTTACCAGCCGAGCACGTGATGGTACACCCGTATCATCTTATCGGCTGCCGTGTCCCAGTTCGAGTTTTTAATGTCCTGAGCACTCTGCTCCGCAACCTGCTTGTAGAGTTTTTCATCCGTGACGAGGTCGACGATGTGCTTTGCCATCATGTTGACATCCCAGAAGTCAGCCTTGAGGGCACCCTTCATCACTTCCGCCACGCCGCTCTGTTTGGAAATGACAGCCGGGATATTGAATTGGGCGGCTTCAAGAGCGGAAAGCCCGAAGGGTTCGGACACCGATGGCATGCAGTACACATCCGTGAGAGACAGCAGCTCGTTTACTTTCTTTTTATCCAGGAAGCCCGTGAAGTGGAAACGGTCACCGACGCCGTGGAAAGCACCTGTCTCGATGAGTTGTTTCAGCTTTTCCCCGGTGCCCGCCATGACAAACCGCACGTTTTGGGTCTGCTCGAGCACCTTAGCGGCGATCTGCAGGAAAAACTCCGGTCCTTTCTGAGCGGTCAAACGCCCGAGGAAGAGCACAAGTTTCTCCGGGAACTTTTTCTTCGTTCGGAATACTTGGACGGGGTCAGCTCCATTGTGCACGGGGAATATCTTGGCAGGATCGATGCCGTAGTGACTTGCCGCCACAGTGCCGGTGTACTTGGAAACGGGAATGACCGCGTCCGCCTGCTCCATGCCGTATTTTTCGATGTCGTATATCCAGCCGCGAGCTTCCGCCCCCGCTCGGTCAAATTGGGAAGCGTGTAGATGCACCACCAAGGGTTTCCCCGTCGCCTTTTTCACTTCTACCCCCGCCAGATACGTCATCCAGTCGTGCGCGTGCACCAGATCAAAGTCGTACGAGTGTGCCATCACCGCGCATATTTTGGAGAACTCAATGACTTTGCGTGCCAGATCGCCGGAGTACAGGTCCTCATGCGTCGTGAACAAGTCTAAATCCGCCTTGTGCACCTTCGAGAAGAGGAGTTTGCCCTCGCGGGTGAACTCGATCCGACCCGGTGTCCCCTCATCGCTCGCGTAGGGCTGCAAGTCTACCGGCGCGTTCCCGACTGCCGCGAAACTTTCATACATGTACCCGCTTTCCAGCGTTTCCACTTGGTGGTAGCGGAGGTTGTTGATGCCCACAAGGTCGAAGCCCTCGTATGTGTAATCTGCCTGCGCCTTGGGTACAATGACGGATAAATCAACCTTTCTTGCCAGTGCCTTCGATATCCCCATGCACGCCACCCCCAGCCCGCCATTGATCAGTGGCGGAAACTCCCATCCGAGCTCAAGTACTTTGATCCTTCTCATGTCGCTTTTGTCTGTTGTCTCCTGTGTTCTTCAGTCTGTCATCGCCCCCGTTCCATGCTCGCTTCACTCGCGCACGCCTCCGCGTTTACCCCACAGGGGGCACACCCCACCCCTTTTGCAACCGATCGGTTGCATATCCCCCGTGTCAGTCCTTTCCCGTTTCCGCAGCGGTCTCCCTCTCCGAGACACCACGCTCAGTGTTCCTGATTGGCCTTGCGTATGTCTTGCAACGCAGAGATAAAATCATCCAATATCTCTGCCGGTACCATGATGCGGTCGCGGTTTGAACTGACTTTCTCCGTGATTCTTACGACCCTTCCTCTCGCATTACTCTTCAAATCAATGAAGAAGGTCTTGCGATCGGCAATGATCTTTTCCGAGCATATTATATCGTCTTCCACTTTCGTGCTACGGTGGGGGTTGTTTTCCACCGCACCCCTAGTCTATCACCCTCCCCCCATGGGGTCAAGCCATTTCACTCACATCTGTCCAAAAAAATTAAATGCCCGAAACTACACGACCGCATAGATTAGGATTCCACGCATCGTTCCGGCTTTGCTTCCTCCTCTTCCTTCTGCGCAACCTTGTTGCGACTAACTCCTTCACTTCGTACTTCGTGCTTCACATGTATGCCGTGATGGGAGAGGAGGCAGAAAGCGTAATCTGCCGATGTTGGGAGGGGGGAGGAGCTTTGTTGCCGGTAGCGGAGGCGGAATTTTTTAGCGAGGGGGTGGTTATTCCAGCCCACTGAATATACCGGGAAAATGCACTGCAACTCGCGCCATAAATGTCTTCCGCCGCCAAACATAAAGAGGACATCGAAGGGACCATCGCGGTAGATAGCCTCCGCATTCAGTTGGGAGCGCACACTCTGAGAACCGTCCGTTTCCAACACGTGAGTGACACCCGGCTGAGTCTGCCAAAAGTCTCTCAGAGCTTGGGAGCAGATAATGCACACCTGCGCGTCCGGACGGCAGGAACCAAGGGCATGCACGGCAGGTGCAAGCTGCAGCGCGGCATCTTGGGTATCCGGGCTTGCCACGAGCATGCGGAAAGGCAAACGCGTGAACCGGTGTACCAATGCGAGGGTTTCATCGTCCATCTTGGGGGCGATGATTGAGGTGCATTTCCACCGATGGTGCATCCAGAAGCCGTCTAAAATGTGCTCGTTTTGACATTTTTCTAGGGCAAGATTCACCTGCATGGTGATGTCGGGGATAGAGTCGCAGCCTTCCGGTAGGTAAATTTCGCGTCCGAGTACAGTATCCCAGTGACCGAGCGCGGTGTTGCGCGTAAACACAGAAAAGAGGTGCCCCTTGCCCTTGCAACGTTTGTAGATGAGGGCGGGCAGCGGGGTCACACCCGTCACTTTCCCGAAATACGGCAGGTAAATCCCCTCAGCAATGAATTGATCGCTGAGCACGCCGAGCAAACCGCCACTGCGTGCCAGTTTGAGCACCTCGCGCAATCCATCTTCCTTGCTGTACATCGCGCACCCGTAGCGTGTGCGGGACTTGTAGACGAATTCCTCGAGCAGGGGATTGGCGAGGCGTCGGTACATGGAAGCAAAATGCGGGACACGGTGGAAATAGGGACGGATGCGCGCCAAGGCTTCCCAATTACCGGCGTGAGGGATGCAGGATATGACGGTGTGACCGCCGGAGCCGCATCGCTCAAAGTGCTCCGCCCCCTCCAAGTGGATAAATTTTTCCATTTCTCGCGCCGTCATGAGCCCCGTCTTAATGGAACATGCCAGATTCATGATCGTTCGCACAATGTTGCGCCGTACCATGGGACCGAGCTTGTCAGGTCGCAGGGTGGGGTCCACCACAATGCGTAGGTTGCGCGCCACAATGCGGCGACGATTCGCCGACACAGCCCATACCATATACCCCACAACGCGACCCAGCACTGCCACAACCCGCACATCTGTCACCCTCATCAGCAGACAAATCAGTTGATAGAGCAGGAGCGAGATGCGGTGAAACACCGATGCGCGTACCGCAGGTTCTTGGGGGCGTGAATCCTCCATATCAGCTCAATCTGTCGATGGAAAATGAAGTGGGATGAGACGGACGTACCCCTCCCGCCCGTTGCGCCCACGTATGAACTCAGGGTAGTAACCATACTGCTGCACGAGACCCATAAACTCGGGGTAGCACTCTGCGAGGGTATGCAGTGCCGGTCGCAGCATCTCCATGTACCTTTGGGGCACTCCTACCTGCCCGATGCTACCACCGCGAGGCATAGTGTTGAGAATGGCCTTCCCCCCATGGAAGTCAATGCGCAGAGAGGAACGCCCGTGCAGCTGCTCACGCATAAAACTCAGGCGCACGGCTGTTGTTTGGTGAAGATTGGTACTGACGAGACGATCAATAACCAGCTCCACAAAACCATCGTGAATGCGCACCCCCAGGCCCTGCTCGTGGGCAACGAGTGAGAAGATACCGCCTTGACGCATGCGACATGTATTGCGCAGGTAACGGTTGATTTCTCCTTCCGTAAAACTGATTTCCGTGCCACCTGCGTTCTTAAGTGCCAGCGTCAAGTCTCGAGCGGGACTGCTGTCACCATAACCGGCAATGTCACTCGTATCCTGCGGTACCCACATCTGCATCACCGTGTATACCAGCCCCCCCGTAAACAGCAAGTAAAGTACCGCCGCGAGAATACTCCAAATACTCAGCCGCCGCCACCCTGCCACTCCGCCCTCCTCTTCCTCCATCATCCGCGCATCCCCCGGTTCCTCCTCGTCGCCGCCTATCACCTCCTCCCCCTCCGGTGTCTCCCGATCCATGAGGCTTCCCCATGGGTTGTCCCTCCCCCGGTGCTCCCTCATGCGACGTTTGTTCTCCGGCATAACCGCCCGCATTGTACCATGCCATCAAGACGATGGGAAGAAAAATGTGCGGTGGGCGGTATGCTGTGGACAAATGTCTCTCCACCACTCGCCCCCACTCTGACCACACCCGCCACTCCCCCGTTTCGCCACTTCGTACTTGCGGCGGACGTGTGGCAGTAAAGATTCGGCTTGACTTTATGCGGGACGGGGTGTACCTTGGGAGACGTTCTCCCGCTCGGGGGAACAAACCTCGGATTCTCAGCACATGGAAACGCAGAAGATTGAACGCGCCCTGTTATCTGTGTCGGATAAGACAGGACTGGAGGAGTTTGCAAAGGGGCTGGTAGACATGGGTGTGCAGCTTATATCTACGGGCGGCACATGCAAGTACCTGAAGGAACGCGGGTTGCCGGTGACAGAGGTGTCGGAATACACGGGAGCAGCGGAGCTCTTTGACGGGCGGGTGAAGACCCTGCACCCCAAAATTCACGGTGGTCTCCTCCAACGTCGCGACCTCCCAGAGCACCGTCGACAAGCTCAGGAGCACGGCATTCCCACCATTGATCTCGTCTGTGTGAACTTGTATCCCTTCGAACAAACCATAGTCAAGGACGGGGTCACGCCGGAAGAGGCTATCGAGCAGATTGATATCGGCGGTCCCGCCATGTTGCGCTCTGCCGCCAAAAACTACGCCTACGTCACTGTGGTGACGGACCCTGCGGACTACAGTGCCGTGTTGGAAGCCATGCGCGGTCAGGGAGGCGGTACCACTCTCCGTTTGCGTGAAAGCTTGGCAGTCAAGGTATTTATGCGGACGTCAGCGTACGACAGTGCCATAGCGAACTACTTCGGACACCAAGCAGTGGGCGTGACGGCGGGCAGTCTCGCGCTTTCTCTACCCTTTGCGCAGTCTCTTCGTTACGGGGATAATCCTCACCAACCCTGCACTCTCTACGGAGACTTCCAAAAAATCTTCCGCCAAATGCAGGGGAAGGAGCTCTCGTACACCAACGTGCTCGACCTCGATGCCGCCGCTTCTCTCATTTTTAACTTCCGGCGTCCGACCGTCGCCATCCTCAAGCACACCAATCCCTGCGGGGTGGGGCAGGATGACAGCGACCTCATGGAAGCTTGGAAGAGGGCTTTTCAGACCGATACGCAGGCCCCGTTCGGCGGTGTCATTGTCATGAACAGACCAATGCCCGAAGCCTTGGCCCGCATCATCAGTTCCATTTTTACGGATGTCATCATCGCGCCGGATTATGAGCCGGAAGCTCGTGTCGCCTTGCAGAAAAAGAAAAATTGCCGCATCATGCGCATCGATCCGGAGGCATGGAAAGCTTACTGCAAGTTGCCGGTGCTGCGCTCTGCCGCTGGCGGGATCATGACGATGAAACGCGATGACGAACCTCTCGGTTTGGACAGTCTGGAAACTAAGGTGGTAACCAAGCGTGTGCCCACAGCCGATGAATTGGAAGCCATGCGCTTTGCTTGGCGTGTCTGTAAACAGGTACATTCCAATGCCATCGTCTTTGCCAATAAAAACGCGACTCTCGGCATCGGTGCCGGGCAGATGAGTCGTGTGGATTCAGCTAAAATTGCCGTTTGGAAAGCCGGGCAAGCCGGTCTGAGTCTCAAGGGCAGCGTGGTCGCGTCCGATGGGCTGTTCCCCTTTGCCGATGGTTTGCAGACAGCTATTGACGCGGGGGCTACCGCCTGCATTCAACCCGGGGGTTCTATCCGCGACCAAGAAGTCATTGACGCGGCGAACGCGGCAGGCATGGCGATGGTGTTCACAGGTGTGCGTCACTTCCTCCACTGATTTCTACCATGCGCTTGGGTGTCAACATTGACCATGTAGCCACTCTGCGACAGGCTCGCTACGCGGGTGTGCCCACAGTTGCCCGCCCCGAACCCGATGTGCTTGAGGCTGCCCGCGCTGCTATGGACGGCGGGGCGGACTCTATCACCCTCCATGTGCGCGAAGACCGACGGCATATCCAAGAGGAAGATGCCCTCGCCGTGAGGCACGGCATTCCCCTGCCCCTCAACCTGGAAATGGGTGCCACCGGGCTCATGCTCGATGTCGCCCTGCGTCTCAGGCCTACCTACGTGTGTCTCGTGCCCGAACGCCGTCTCGAGGTGACTACCGAGGGCGGTCTTAATGTGGCAGCGAGACAGTCGGAGTTGCAAGCCCTCGTCATGTCACTGACGGAGCACGGCTGCCGTGTGAGCATGTTCATCGATCCCGACGCCGTACAGGTGGAAGCGTCCGCCGCTATCGGTGCACCCATGGTGGAACTCCACACGGGTCGCTTCGCCAACACGTCCGGTCCCGAGCATGAGCAGGAGCTGTCGCGCCTCATTTCCGCCGCTTCTCTCGCTCATTCCCTCGGTCTTGAAGTGCACGCCGGTCACGGCATTCGCGGCTCTCACCTCCCGGAAATCGCCCGCATCCCCTACCTCTCCGAACTCAATATCGGTCACACCCTCATTTCCCGCGCTATTTTTATCGGTCTCTCCGCCGCCGTACGCGAAATGAAAGAGCGGATGGATGCGACATGCCCAATGCCGTAACCCTACATGGGGTTGTCTCATCGACTGCTTCCCGGATAGTTGTAACAAAGGCTGCCTAGCTTGGTGTGGCATCGCACGAAAAAATGCCGCGTCGTCAGCACGTTGCGGCACTTTGCGGAGCATTTTGAAACTACGGGTGGCGGGAATCGAACCCGCGTTACATGCTTGGGAAGCACGTGTCCTACCACTGAACGACACCCGCTTTCGCGGATCAGCGCGGTTAGTGTAGCGCGTGATGGGAGGAATGTCAAGGCAAAAAGTAGGAAGAAATGACAAAAACCACTACGCCGACCCCAAGAAAATTTCCGAAAAACGTTTTCCTGCTGATTTCTATGCGGGTTGCAGACGCTCTGGGTACCAAGGGGGTTTCAACCTCACGGGTGCGTGGATTTGTTCGCTACGCGAGGTTCTCGCTTTGCGTTCATCGTCCCTCTCCGCGCAACCTTGTTGCGCCTAACTCCTTCACTTTGTACTTCGTGCTTCGTACCTCGTACTTAATCCCCTCCCCGTTACCCTGCGTCAAAGTCATCGCCAACCACTAAATCCTTAATTTATTTGAGACAGCTGTGGGGCAGATGCGACTTTTTTTTCACATCCCCCACGTTTTTATCCTTGACTCACGATAGGAAATCCCCTATAGCTTCCACGAACTCCGGGGGGCTGCCCTCATCGGTATTTGTTGCCGACGCGACAGCTTCCCCGGATTCTTTATTCTCTACATCGGTCGCCCCGGACCAGATAACGCAGCAGTCCTCCTGCTCCCACGCCACCTCCTCCGGCTCCTGCCACCATTACCCCATCCTTCATCATTCCTCCTTTATTTTCTCTCTTGACTTCCTCCCCTCCCTGTGCTTTAATGCCCGTGCTGGTGGAGGACGGGATTTCCCCGGGCTGTTGCGGGTGTAAGCCCTACACCACCAGCCTTTTTTATTATTCCGCGTTTTCGTCCTTGACGGCAAATGCTTCTTTTGCTACCTTGGGGACGTCCCGAGTGTTGGCCCCGTAAGGCTCGCCGGTATCCAATCCGGAGCCCCGGACAAGGCTTCCTCGGGACTTTTTTATATCCTCGAGCACCTCGACTCTGTGTAGGTGGAATCTCTCCTGTTGCGCGTGACTTATCTACTTCGTACCTCGTACTTGATCTCCCCCTTTCTCTCCCCGTGATTCAGTCAACACACAAGCGTAGCGTCATTTTCGAAAATTCTTGACGCTACACCCTTCCCATGCTACACTCCCCCAGACGCCGGTGGTATGGAGATGTTGGTTTCGGCTGCTCTCCCGAATATCACCGGCGTCTTTGTCTCTTCAGTTTCAACTCCTAATGCATCTCCGCTATCTTATTCGTTGCCCGCTCCACAAAATACCCCCTCTCCACTCCCAATGCGCCCAGTATCAAACTCCCGAAACAAATACGGACTCGCGTGCTGCGCCCCCCTCACCGCCATAC
>CAYWNS010000051.1:0-14964 GCA_964459715.1 uncultured Akkermansia sp. | reverse complement strand
TTGCCAACAGTGCCCGTCAGGTCTGGAGCGCGGACCTGCACACCGACCCAATAGAGAACCTGACCACCGGCATCGGTCTCACGGCTGCGTGCGGTCGTCGAGGGTACGGCTCTCCCAACCTCGCACTCGACAATTTCTACATCCTGCGCTGGTACGCCACGTACAAGGTGAACGATCACTTGTCCGTCCACCTGCGCGTAGAGAACCTGACCGATCAAAAATACATACCCGATGCCGGGACATTCGACTCCCCCGGGAGTATCCTCATTAACCCCGGCACAGCTGTATACGGGGGTTGTACCCTGAGATTCTAGCATCATGAGGGGCGCGGGTGCCATCGTGGTGGGAGTGGGACTCTTGCTCGCGGGGGTGGCGTGGTGGGCTGTGCGTAGCGTGCAGCCCCCTCCCCCGCCCCGCGCGGTGCAGGTGGAGAGCACAGTGCCGACAGCTTACCCGGCGGATATGTGGACAGAACTCGCCCGTCTCCCCGCCATGCGCGTGGTTCAGGGGAAACCCAAGGAGCTGCCGCCGGATTTAGCGTGGAGCAGCGGTGAGCAGGAGCCCCCCATCGGCAGTCCCCAAGCCAAACGCGGCGGCACCCTGCGCCTTGCCGCAGCCGGTCCCTTCCCCGCCAACCTGCTCCCCTTCGGCAGTCCCACTCCCCAGTTTTTTCACGCCAACGCTTTCACCCGCGTCGAGTTGCCTCTCGTTGCGCAGCACCCCGCCTCCCACCGCCCCATCCCGGGTACGGCTGAGGCGTGGGCGGTGCACGACCGCTTGGTCTTTTTCCGCCTCCACCCGAAAGCTCGCTACACCAACGGTCGCCCTGTCCGCGCCGCCGATTTCGCTCTCGCCGCTCTCTTACGCGCTAAGTCTCATGACGCTGAGTGGGACGCCTTAGCGGCATCCGCAGAGGAGCTCCGCGTCTATGATGAGCGTACTCTCTCGCTGACTCTGCGCGCGGCGGGTGCCTTGGCAGTCCTGCGTGCCTCGGCTCTCCTTCACGCGGCGGAACCCGGTTTCTACTCCGACTTCGCCGGGGACTACACGAAGCGTTTCGCTTGGCGTTCGCCCCCGAGTACCGGGGCATACGAGGTCGGCTCCGTCCTCCCGGGGCGGCTCATCGAGCTGCGCCGCATACCCCACTGGTGGGCGGAGAACCTCCCTCTCTATAGCCACACCTGCAACCCCTCTTCCATCCAATTCCATTTTCTGACCGACGAGGCACAGGCTTTCGAACTCCTCCTGCGGGGGCAGCTCGATCTCGTTCAGTCTCGCAACCTCACCACCCTGCACCAATACGCCGGTTCCCCCGGCACCGTGCTCTCGAACTTCACCGCCACCGGTCCGCCTCCCCTCTACGGCATCGCCCTGAACGCCCGTCGCGTCCCCCTCCCCGTCCGGCGCGGTTTGTTACACGCCATGGACATGGATCGCGCCGTCGCCGTCCTCTTCCGGGGTGAAGGAGAACGCCTCCGCTCATTTTTCACCGGCTACGGCAGCGTCTCCCCACCTTCGTCTCCGCCGCCCGCCTACGATCCGTCCCTCGCCCGCTCCGCCTTTGCCCAAGCCGGGTTCTCGATCGCGGGGGAGGACGGCATTTTGCGCCGCGCCGATGGCACCCCTCTGCGCGTGCACCTCACCTACGTCCCCTCCCAGAAAGTCAGTACCCTCGTGGAAATCCTGCGGGAAAGCGCGCGTGCCTGCGGGGTTGACCTCGTCCCTTCTCCTCTCCCTTGGCAGAGCTGCGCGCAATGTGTCCGCGACGGCGAACACGAACTGACTTTCTGGGCTACCGTCCCGGCTTTCCCCCTGCCCGCCCCCGCCCGCTACTTTCACTCCACAGCCTCAGGCGATGAAGCCCCCTTCGGTCTGCGCGATCCTCGCATGGACGCCGCCCTCGCCGCCTACGCTGCCGCTCCGGACGTCGCATCCCTCGCCTGCGCTCTCGCCCGCGTGGACTCTCTCGTTCGCGAGCTAGCCGTCTGGCTCCCCGGCTGGCAGGAATCCCGCGCCCACGTCCTCCACTCTCCACGCGTCCACATCCCGTCCGCCCCCGGTTATTACGTCGATGCCGTTGACAACCACACCATCTGGATCACGCCCTAATCCCTCACCCGACGGTCCTGCGGCACGAGCTTTTCTCTGCACAACGGTCATCTTGGGCATAGGAGTCGCCCTGCTGGCGTGGTACACTGTCCGTCCGTCCGTCTCCTCCCCGCCCGGAAACGCTATCCGCATCGCCATTTCGTCCCCGGCGTCAAAACCCCCGCCGCTGCCCCCTCCGCCCACGCTCCCGAAGTTCCGGACAATCCCTCCCACTTGGACACCGCCCGTGCTCATTCCGTCCGTGCTGCCCCCTGAACTCGCGGAGTGCGCCCTGCTTCCGCCGCCGGATACTCCCTCCTTCGACCCCCTCGCCACGGATGTCACCCCCGAAGCCTCGGAGGAGCCTCCCCCTCCTCCCATCCCGCACCGTCGTCATTCCTCCCGCCCGACACCGCTCGCCACCACATCCGCCCCTACCCCACGCCATGACCCGACAACCCCCTCCCCGGAATCCTTCACTCCGCCGACCTACCGCTCCGCACCCCCTCCCCCCTACCCCGCTGCCCTCCGTCAAAGCGGCATTGAAGGCACCGTACGCCTCCGTGTCACCCTTGCCCCCTCCGGTCACCCCCTTTCCGTGACAATCCTACAGAGCAGCGGTCACTCACAATTCGATTCATCCGCCAAAGATTGGGTACTCCGCCACTGGCTCTTCTACCCCGCCCAAAAAAACGGTCTCCCCACCACCGCTTCCATCGTAACCTCTGTGCGCTTCGTCCTAGCCAAATAAAGCAAAGTCATCGCCCACCACCAAACGTTTTACTTTCCCGAAACAAATATGGGAGCGCAGATGCGAAGTCTTGCGGTCGGCGTTGCATCCAAGTGTGCACGAGGGGGAGGGGGAAGGGAATAACGGCAGATATCTCTGCGGCGGGGAAATGTATTTTGCCGTCGTAGTGTGCGGTGTAGAGCATCACATGCTCCATGCCGGTGGCGGGGGATGGGGGCAGTTTGGCGAGAGGCGTCAGGGGGATGGGCGCGGAAATCCCCAGTTCTTCGGCAAGTTCCCGACGTGCGGCCTGTTCGTAGCTTTCCCCGGCATCGACGTGTCCGGCGGCGGACGAATCCCAGAGCCCGGGGTGAGTATCCTTGAGCAGGGAGCGTTTTTGCAGCAAACAATCACCGTTTTTGTTAAATACGAGGATGTGCACGGCGCGGTGGATGAGTCCCCGCTCATGTATCTCCCGCCGGGTCGCCCGGCGCAGCGGGCAGTCCCGCTCATCGACCACATCGAGGAGTTCCGTATCGCGCTGGGGAATAGCAGCCAAGGGGTTTGGGTCGTACGCACGGGTGAGCATCACCCACTGCCGCAGGCTCACCTCCTCCGGGCGGGCTGTAGGGGATATTCCGAGAGACGCGGCGATCTGCTGCCAAGGCGGGGTCGCGGGAAGCTGCTTGCGCATTTGCTTGCGACGATTGGCGAAGCAGCGGCGCATGAGCTCGTCCATGAGTCGGTGGTCGAAGACCGGCAGACTCCTTTCATCGCGCGGCGTGAGTACCAACACAGCCGAATCGACTTTCGGTTGAGGGCGAAAGGCGGAGGGCGGTACCGTGCGCGCCTGCGTCCCTTCCCAATTCATCTGCATGCGCAGGGAGAGTAATCCGTACGCCTCGTCACCGGGTTTCGCGAGTATCCGGTCCACGTATTCCTTTTGCAGCGTGACCACCGCGCGGCAGCACGGACCGGCACTGTGCAGGAAATTGGCGAGGATAGCCCCGCCGGAGGAGTACGGGAGATTGCCCAAGAACTTGACAGGTTGCTCGGGGTAGAGACAACGGGGGTCCCATTGGGCGGCGTCAGCCCGGTGCACTTCCACATGCGGATCATTTGCCCAGCGGGTGCGCTGGTACTCGGCGAGGCGGGCATCGTACTCCACGAGTATGAGCTTGCGGCAGAGGGGTGCCACGAGCTCGGTCAGGGAACCGGCACCCGGTCCGACTTCCACGACACAATCCTGCGGCTCTATCTCGAGCATGTCCACGATGCGTCGCGCGATATTTTCGTCGATCAAAAAGTTCTGCCCCAGAGCTTTGGAGGGCGTTATGCCGAAACGCTCCAGCACGTCGCGGATTTGAGTGGCGTTCATGCGCGAGGAGTAGCTGAAAAATGTTGCCATCCATGCCCCAAGGAACCGGAATCACCGGCGGTGAGCTCCCCGATGCGCGTGAGCCCGAATTGCGCGCACAGCGCGTCCGCCCCATCCGGCGGCAGAGCGAGCAGGAGCTCGTAATCCTCCCCGTCGCAGAGAGCTTGTCGGGGCGTGCACCCCGGCTGCAGAGGCAACAGCTCCTCCCGCACAATGTACCCGCAGCGGCTCGCCTGTGCCAATCGCGGCAAGTCGGCAGCCAAACCATCAGAGAGGTCCATGGCGGCATGCGGACGGGGCAACGCCGTTTGCAGAGCGCGTCCGAGCTCCAGTCGCGGGGTGAACGAAAGGTGTCGTCCGCTCGGGAAGGAGCCGCCCAGTGGTCCGGAAACACAGAGGACATCCCCCGGCTCTCCCCCACTGCGCAGGAATGCCCGCCCGTGCTCCACCTTGCCGGTAAGTGCCACGTTGACGATGAGTCCCGGCGTGGGTAAGGAGGAGGTTTCTCCCCCAGCAATATCCACGTGGTAAGCGGTTGCCAGCTCAGAGAGTCCCGCATATACACCCTCCAACCGTTGCATGGGGCAACTCGGGTGCGCCAACAGCGTGATAAGCGCGTGCTCCGGTATCCCCCCCATGGCGGCAACATCCGAGAGCACCCGTGCCAATGCCTTGCGCCCAATAAGATGTGGGTCCGTATCTGCCGTAAAATGAATACCCTCCGCCACCACATCGGTCTTGAGCAGACTATCCCACCGGGCATCGCGGACGACCAACGCGCAGTCATCTCCCGGTCCCAGAAGCAATCCTTTCTGAGCCGCAGGAAGCAGCTCCATGAGTCGCGAAAGTACCACCTGCTCTCCGAGGTCTGACAGCGCGGGCGGTCTTTCTGGATTTCGCATGGTGGAAACAGAGTGGTAAGCGTAAAAAGCTACATGCCCGGGAAGAAGAGGAGAGTAGCCACTACAGAAGCCGCGTTAAAGAGAGCGTGGCTGAAGATAGGCACCCAAATGGAGCGGGCTCGCTCGTAGAGGAAGCACTGGAGGAGTGCCATAATAAAAAGCATGATAAACTGCGGGAGTGCCACGTGGATTGAAGCAAACATCAGAGAAGAAATGATGGCTGCGGCAATTCTCCCCCAGCGGTCCTTGATAATGTTGTAGAGGAAACCCCGGAAAAAACACTCCTCTCCGAATGGGGCAACGACGATCGCGGCAAAGGCAACATAAAGTTTGGTGGCTAAGTCACCTTTTGCGATGTCGACCACGACGTCTTGGAATTCGGGGCTTTTGGTCGTCTGCACTATCCACGGGATAAGCCCCGATGCTTCGTAGATGCCGGAGAGAAGGAACAGGAAGATGACGGCACCCACAGCGAGCAGGAAGTGGCGCGCAGCGGGGCGAGTATACCGAAACCCCATTTGCGGCAAGAAGCAGAGACGCAGGATAAAAGGGAGGTACACGAGGATGTCCACGTTCAGTGCCAGCATCCGAGAGACCATATTCGGGGAGTTTTCCTGTGCGTCCCAATTGACGCAACTCGACGTGCAGGCGAGCAGAGAGAAACCGAGCACGAGAAACAAACCCGCCTTGTCATAGACGTTGGGGAAATTCGTGTCCGAGAAAAGCGGGACATGGGGCACACGCGGTCTATTCCCGCAAAAGATGCGATGCCCCGCCAAGTACATCCCGTAGGCTATCTCCGGCAAAAAACAGAGAACGAACGAGATAATGAGGATGGCGAGATTGATCTGTGCGTAAAGGGGCATGGCGGTACAAAAATTAAGGCAGACGCCACGCGCGGCGGAGTCGCGCGTATTCCTCGCGAGGCAGCAAAATATAAACCGGACGTCGGGCGGGGTCCAGCCGCGCGATGATGGCGCGCAGAGAGGCTTCCGCCATAGACGTACAGCCTGCCGTGGGTGCAGCTCCGTCTCTGCGCCAGATGTGGAAGAAGATGGAGGAACCACCCCCGGGCACGGGTCGCCCCGCCGTCTCCTGCGTGTTGTGGCAGATCAGTAGTTTGATGCTGTGAGCGTAATCCGTCTGCCGCATCTGCTCCTTGAGCTCCCAAGGGGAAGATGCGGGGTGCTGCAGGCGGACGTGGCGGTTGTAGAGATGCGGCACAGCGGGGTCGGATACCCAGAGGTCGCAGGGTCCTACCCTCACTTCCGGTATACGGCGGTGGTGCTTGACGGGGACTCGGCAGGTCGTCCAGAGTCCCCCAATGGCAAAGACACCGGCGGGGGAACGCCCGTCGCCCTCGCGTTTGGTGACGACACCGCGTGGGTTGGTGTGTAAACCGAGCCCCCAGACGAGACCCGCCCGCCCCAAACGCCCGGGTACGGGACCGAGCACGCGCACCCAACGACCATCCGCCTGTCTTTCCACGAGTGAAAGTGTCACCTGCGAAACATCCCAGCCGGATGCCACACCGAGCACAGCTTGACTGCTTTCGGGGGGCATCTGCGCATGCAGCACCGGCAGCAACACCCACAGCAGCAACCACATCAAACTACAGCGCGTCTCTAACATACCACGACGTCGTCTTTTTGCGGGATAGCAATGGAGCCACAGGCTTCATGCTCCAAGGCAGTACGCATAGCTTTCGCGCAATCGGGCTCACCGTGTACCAAGAAGACTTGACTCTTCGCGCCACCCATACGCCGGAAGTAACCGAGCAGCTCACCGTGGTCGGCGTGTCCGGAAAAGGAGTCCAAACGGCGGATTTGCGCGCGTACGGGGTACTGTCCGCCGAGGATGGGTACCATTTTCGCGCCGTCCATGATGCGACGTCCCAGTGTGTTGGCGGCGCAAAAACCCACAAAGAGGACGGTGTTTTTGGGGCTGGAAATGCCGAGCTTCAGGTGGTGGAGGATGCGCCCCGCCTCACACATACCGGAAGCGGAAATGATGATTGCCGACTTTCGGATGGTATTGAGGGCCTGAGACTCCGTGACCGTACGGCACAAATGCAAATTGGCAAAGGAAAAGGGATCGCGCGAAGCGAAGAGTTTGGCGTACACCGCATCATTCAAACATTCCGCGTGAGCCCGAAAGAGCTCCGTAGCACTCACCGCCATCGGGCTGTCCACATACACCTGCACCTTACCGAGCATCCCCTCTTGGAATGCGTGGTTGAGCAGGTAGAGCAGTTGCTGCGTGCGTTCCACCGCAAAAGCCGGGATGTAAACCTTCCCCCCCCGCGCCAGTGCCTCGCGTATTTCCCGGAAAAAGCTTTCGTCATCCCTGCTCGGTGCTTCGTGGTGCCTCCCTCCGTAGGTGCTTTCCATCAACAGGATGTCTACCCCGTCCACAGCTACCGGGTCGCGCAGCAACTCGTTGTTCCCCCGCCCCACATCGCCGGAAAAAAGCAGGCGTTTGTGGCGTCCGTCCTCGTGATCATCGATGTCCAGTACCACTTGAGCGGAGCCGAGGATGTGTCCGGCATCGTAGAAGGTGAGAGCAATGCCGTCATCGATGACCATACGTCGCTCGTAACTGGTCGCGACAAAGGAATCGAGGCACTTGCGAGCGTCTTCTTCCGTGTAAATGACCTCCGCGACGGTACCCGTCCCCCCGGCACGTTTATGCATTTTAGTCAGGAACGCGCAGTCGTGCTCCTGAATACGTGCGGCGTCCACCAACATGATAGCGCAGAGCGAACGCGTAGCGTGCGTGCAATACACGTTGCCCTTGTACCCGCGCTTCACGAGGTTCGGGATATTGCCGGAGTGGTCGATATGGGCGTGGGAAAGAATGACATGGTCGAGGGATGCCGGGTCGAAGAAGGGGAAGTCGCGATTGATACGCAATTCATCCGCGCGGTGCCCTTGGTAGAGACCGCAATCCAACAAGATACGCTTTCCGTTGACTTCCAATAGATGCTGGGAACCGGTCGTGGTTCCGGCTGCCCCGCAAAAATGTATTTTCATGGTGTGGTTTGGTGGTTTAGGTTTGTATAAAGTTCGTAGATTGCTTTTGCTGTATCTTTCAATTTGAAGGGATAGGGAATTTCATCCGGTGGGTCGGGAGGAGCGATGTACCACTGCGAAAGGATATCTGCCGCACTGTCCACATTCCCCACAGGCAATACACCCATGGGCTGCATGGCTTCCAAATAGTCGCGCACAGCTCCGTGAGCATACCCCGCCGTGGGACGTCCCAGTGCCAAGGCTTGCAATGCCGCCGGGTGGTATATAGCCGGTTTTTCCGTGAGGCAAAGGACCGCTTGCGACATGCACAGCACGTCTCGCAGATTTTCCGGTGGGTCGAGCTGCGTCACGTAATCACTCATACCTGCGGCACGGAAACCTTGGTGCAGGGTCCTTAAATATGCCGAGTCACAGTAGTGAGTACTCCCCACGAGCAAAGCGTGTGCGGGAATATCCTGACTATGGAGCATACTCAGGATGGGGGTGATGTGCTGCGTGCAGTATTCCGGGGCTATGGGCGCGGGTAAACACACCGCGAAACGCTTTTCCAACTGCGGATACTTGTTCTTCCAGCGGTCCACCCAAGCACCATCCGGCGTATAACCGGGGTGACAGAGGCTATCGTTCACACCATACGGAATATGCCAAGATTTGGTGGGCGGTGCGTAATTGCTGCGCAGCCAAGTGCGTAGGTCGATGTGGTTGACGGTAAGGGCGTCGCATTCTTGAAGTTTCGTGCGCCGCAAAAGGTTGATGTCTCGCGGGTAAGTGCTCAGACTGCCTACGAGGCGCGGGCGATGACTCATCGGTACCGATAGGCGTGCGCGTGTGGCAATAGCCACTGCTCTGTACCCGTACGCGTGCAGCACATCCGGACGGTAACTGCGAATGAGCCCCTTCAATCGCCACCTGCCGCTCCACAGCCCGGGCAGCTCTCCCTTTGCGAATCGCACATATTTCACTTTGTCCCCTAAAAAAGGCGAGAGGAGCTGACGACTCGGGGCGGCTACCACGGAGGTCACACCGTGCTCTTGTAAGGCATACGCCAAATCCGCAGCCAAGGTATCCGGGCTACCAGGCTCCATCTCGGGCGCATAATGCAATACCTTCATAACAAGGAACGATATAAATCCAAGTGCGAGCCAATCATGTCCTCTCTCCTGTAAGGGGAGCCCACCGGTCGGACTTTAGGCGGTGGCTCGGAATACCACGTGGCGAGCAACTCGATCATCGCTTTTACGTCGCCGACCGGCACACAGCCTTCCGGGTAGAATTGGTGCAGTTGCTCGCCGACACCCCCATGGTCAAAACCGGCTACAGGGCGGGCAAGTGCCAAGGCTTCCAAGGTCGTTTTCCCGAAACTTTCCGGGGCTAAGGAGAGGGAGAGTACCACGTCACTTACACAGGCAATGTCCCGCAAGTCATTGCGATGTCCGAGCCAAGTGACATGCTCCGCCATGCCTCTCTCTGCGTACAGGGCTTGCAGCTTCTTGCAAAGGTGCCCCTTCCCTCTTTTCGTTTCTCCGACGATGAGAGCGTGGGCAGGCACACCGTGCGCGCGTAAACCACTGATGAGCCCCGCGAGGAGGGTATGCCCCTTGATGCGAGTGATGCGCCCCGGTAAACACAGCACGAACTTTTCGCTGAGCTCCGGGTGCTGCTCGCGCCAATCTCGCAACCATGCGGAATTCGGACGGTAGCCCGGGTGAAATTGCCCGGTGTCAATGGAATTCGGGATGACGTGGATGCGCTGTGGGTTCACCCCCCGGTAGCGCGCGAGTATGTGCTCGCGAATGAATTGGGAAACCGCCACCACGGCCGCGCCACGCGTCATGATCCGCGAATATCTCCCAACGGTGTACACTCCATGAAAGCTCGAAACAACGACAGGGCGTTTCCCCGGGGGAAGTCGCTTCTCCGCGAAATACGCGACCCACCCCGGTACGCGTGAGTGAATATGCAGGATGTCCGGCTTGCACCGGCGAATGAGCCCTGCTAAGCGAAAAATCGCCGGGAGGAGTCGCAGATTCTTCTTCTCAAGCGGGAGAACGTGATGCGTAGCTCCGGTCGCTTCAACGAGCGGTACCATGCGACCTCCTGCCGAAACGACATCGCAGGATACCTCCTTCGTAGCGGAGAGTCCCTCGCAGAGCTCGAGCACCACCTGTTCCACGCCGCCGGATGAAAGTGCCGGCAGGATGTACATCACTTTCATGTCAGCAGAGAAGGGTATTTGGCGAGAATGACGTCGGCTACCCTCAGAGTTTCCCGCAAGGGGTGCCCCGGGAGCAAAGTACGAGTCTTCAGCCATTGGGTAAAGGTAGTAACCCGCTGTTCTTTCACGAGTTGCGTGAGCCCACGACTCACTCGCCCGGGTTCCTTCCCCACGCGCTTGGGATGTACCGGCATTTCGAGTATCCCTACCGGTGCCCCGCTGCTGAGGGCTTCGTAGACCATTGACACGCTGTCTTGCGTTACCCACACATTTTCTGCGGTAGTGAGGTGGGTGGGCACCCAGTCCTCTCCGGTCTCATCTACGGGTACCACATGGATGCTCGGGCACATAACACGTACGGCATGCGCAAAATCACCCGGTGTGCGTCGGGAGGTGGTGAGGGTAATCTGCCCCTCATTGTAGCGCGCGAGAGAGGCAAGCTGGGTGAGCAGTTGGTCTTCGTCCCACCCGAAATCCTTGCTCGGACCACCGACGAGTATGAGTGAACCGCTCCGAATCGCTCCCGGGTCAGGGACAATGCTGTTGAGCGCACCTTGGGTGAGCAACACGTTCTGCGGCACACTCTTACCTTCCGGATAGTCGTGGCGCGGAATAATGCACAGGTCAAACCACGAGGTCGGTAGGCTCGGCTTCATGCACACGATGCAGGGGCATCGCTTACAGTGCGCCAAATGCAATGCCGCCGGATGGGTCCCGTGCCCGGCGCATATCACGAGGTCAGGGCTTTTTCCTTCTTCCCCCTTGTAGCACAGCTTATCCATGAGTGAGAGTGCGCTCACATCCAGCTCATGCACGCTGTGGGTGACTCCCGGCGCGAGCTTCTGCGCCTGCTGCACGAGAGTCCTTGCCAGCCCCCGTGTCTGCGTAAGATGCCCTTTCTTCCCGTCACTGATGATATCGATAACCATGCAGAAAATGCTCAGAATCAAGTAAAGTCAGCGGACCGGGAGGGTGACTGCGCCGCGGAGCTCTTGCCCCAAGAAGGGCGTATTGAGTGTCCCGCAGTAGAGCGATTCTTCCGTGACTGAAAAAGTGACGCTCGGGTCAAAGAGCAGGAGTGGGGCTGCCGCTTGGGAACCCTCTTCCAGCTCCCATGGGCTGGCTATTTGGGCGGGTTGCAGACAACATGCCCGCACGAGTTCAGCCCAGCTGAGCAACCCGGGTTTCACGAGTTTGGTGTAGAGTGCGGGCAACATGGTGTCCAATCCTACCATACCGACCGGCGCGCTGATAAAATCTTGCTTTTTGGAGAAGGGGGTGCAGGGGGTGTGCGCGCTGACAATGCAGTCAATGGTGCCATCTTTCACGCCTTCCAACAGGGCTTCGCAGTCCGCTCGGTCTCGCAGCGGAGGAACAGTTTTGTATATTGTGTTGTAGTCGCCGATTTGCTCGTGCGTAAAGAGTAAGTGGTGCAGCGCGACCTCCGCCGTCACTTTTACCCCGCGTTCCTTGGCTCGCCGGATGATGCGCGCACTCTCCGCCGTGCTGACCAGCTGGAGATGAAGTCGCGCCCCGGTGGCTTCCGCCAGCCGTAGCAACGTTTCTGTGCCAATTTCCTCCGCGCAGGGTGGGCATGGGTGCAGTCCCAACCGATAAGCGGTGGTGCTCGGGTGGGCGTAGGTGTGCTCGGAAAGTGCCGGTACATCCGCCCGTACGGCAAAGATGAGTCCCAATTCCCCTGCGTATTGCATGGCGCGGTAAAGCATGAGCAGGTTGGACGGGCAACGGGCTCCGTCACTTAAGATTCGCACGCCGCGCATGGTTGCCAACGTGTTATATGGGGCTTGCTGCTCGCCTTGCATCCCCATGGTAATACACCCGGCTGCCGCCATATCCGCCACAGAACGCACGGTGGCTGCCTCGCGAAAGCTATCCAGTGCCGCTCCGTTGTCGAAGCAAAAAGCGGGGGATGGGAGCACGAGCATCCCCCACACACCGCCGTGCACGGCTGCTTCTCCTGCCCGCATGATGCATTCCCGCTTGCTGCGCCCCGGTATTTCGATAACTGTGTGCAAGTCATACAGGGCGGGTAGCAAAAGTTTTCCCGTCGCGTCAATGACACGCGCCTGCTCGGGAATGTGCATCTCGCCCGCCGGAGTAATTCTCAACACGTCCGGTAGTTTGACTTCATCGATGCTGACACTGCACGTAGTTTCTGCTGTGGGACTGAGGCAAAGGTCGCACACCTGCCCGGTCGGTGCCCAAGTAGCGTGGGTGATGTAGGTATTAGTCATGGATGAGAGTGCTGGGGGTGAGGTGGTAGAGGATACTCATGCGAGCGGCAATGCCATTCTCCACTTGATTGCACACAAGGCAGTTGGGGTAATCCAGAGCGGCATCGCAGAGTTCCACCCCTCGATTCACGGGTCCGGGGTGCATGATGCATATCCCGCGCGCTTCGATACTTCGCAGGCGGTCCTCTGTCACGCCGAATGCTTGGTGGTAATCTGCCACCGGGAAGAAGGGACTGTCGATGCGCTCATTCTGAACCCGCAGCAGATAAATAACGTCCGGTTCCCATGCCAATATCCCATCCCAACTCCTCAATATGGGCACCCCGCTGTGTGCTTCCGACGGCACGAGGGAGCCCGGTCCCATAAAAGCCACTTGTGCCCCGAGCCGTCGTAGAATGAGGGCGGTGGAACGCGCGACCCGGCTGTGCCGTATATCTCCCACGATGACGACCCGCCGCCCCGCTACAGTCCCGAATTTTTCGCGGATGGTGAAAGCATCGAGGAACGCTTGGCTGGGGTGTGCGTGCGCTCCGTCTCCCGCGTTGATGACGGATGCGTTGCAGTGCCGCGCGATGACCGCCGGAATACCGCTGTTTTTGTGGCGCACGATAATGTAGTCCATTTTCATGCTCATGAGCGTGTCAATCGTGTCGTGCACGCTCTCTCCTTTCACGACGGAGGAGGTGGAAAGGGAGAACGTAGTGACATCTGCGGAGAGGCGGTGCGCCGCCACTTCAAATGAGGAGCGAGTCCTTGTGCTCGGCTCGTAAAAAAGTGTCAGCACAGACTTCCCTTTCAGCACCGGTACCTTCTTCACACTCTTGGTGAATATCTCCTTCATCGCCACCGCCGTGTCGAGGATGGTATGTATCTCCTCATCGCTGAGGGATTCTATGGTGATGAGGTCTTTTCTGGGTTGCATGGCTCTTTCGGTTCAAGGTTAATAGAGAACGGCGTCTTCTCCGTCTGTTTCCTGCAGGTGCACCCGCACCTCGGCTGAGCTTTCCAGCGCAAAAGCGGCATAATCCGGCTGAATGGGCAACTCGCGATGCCCCCGGTCTACCAAGCAGTGCAATTCAACTCTCGCCGGGCGTCCGTATTCAAAAAGTGTCTCTAATGCGGCACGCGCCGTCCTCCCACTCTGAATGACGTCATCCACGAGAATAAGGTGCATGCCGTCCGTGGAATACGGCAGGTAGGAACTCCTCAACGCCGGTCGTTCTTTGCGCAGGTCGAGGTCATCGCGATAAAGCGTGATGTCGATGGCTCCGTATTGAGCGTCAATGCCCCGGGCGGTGAGTGCTTTGATGAGTCGTTGCGCGAGCACATCTCCGTGACTGATGAGTCCGACGAGTCCGAGTGGCTCACCACTCACGCGCGATGCGATGGTATCTGCCCAGCGTGCGAGGGCGGTAGAAAGGTCTCTTGCGGTGAGCTCAGGCATGTTGAAAGCTTATTTCTGTGAAAATAGCAGAATCCGATGGGCTGCCATGGCAGCATTCAACGGACTCTTTTTGTGTAGACCTACGGTGGTGGCAGGTGCACCCCCCGGTAGTTGACTGATAGCCAGCAAGGCATCCATCCCGTTGAGAGGTCCGCACGGCACGGGTACCCCAATGACGGGCAACTTGGTGTTCACAACGACCACGCCCGGTAGGGCTGCGGAGAGTCCCGCCACACACAACAGCACGGCTCGCTCTCCCGTATCTTCCAGCCGCTTCAGATAATCCAACAACGCTCCCAAATCCCGGTGCGCGGAGTATACCACCTCATCGTATTGCACCCCCTGCTCCGCGAAGTACTCCCGCGCAGGTTCCATGAAGGAGAGATCGCTCTTGCTGCCGTATACAATAATCACTTTCATCTGCCCACCATCCTACCACATACCCCCCACCGCTGCAAGTACGAAGTACGTAGCGAGCACTTCGCCCCGCACCCGTCCCAAGAAAATTTCTGAAAAACGCTGCAATGCTAATCCCCATGCGGTATACACACGCTCTGCGTACTGAGAGGGCTCCAACCTTACAGATGCATGGGCTCGCACTGCATCACCCCGCATCACCGTTCCGGCTTCGCCTCCACATCCCGCGCAACTCCGTTGCGCCTAACTTGAAAATACTTCGTACTTCGTACCTCGTACCTCGTACTTGGCTTCCCTTCCCGCCTCCTACTCCCGTTCTTCTTCCCTCCTCCCCGCCCGGCACTGCGTTCTTCCCTCCAATTCCCCCCTTCCCCCACACTGCCCACCACACCCGCCTCTCCCCGGCTTCGCTTCCACCACCCCGCGCAACAGAGTTGCGCCAAATTTCTACTTCGTACTTCGTACCTCGTACTTGGCTTCCCTTCCCGCCTCCTACGGTCGTT
>CAYWNS010000050.1:0-15546 GCA_964459715.1 uncultured Akkermansia sp. | reverse complement strand
TGCACCCTTTTTGGCGGTGCATTCCCCCCTGGTGCATTTTATTCTACGATGAACATGTGGCTGGAGGGGAGGATTTCGTGCTTGCAAAATGGGTAAAGTGTGCGAGAATTGAGGAATGAGTATGGAAGAGGCAATGGAGGAGGAGGGAGTACGGAAAGTGCCGGAGGTATTCCGGTGGAAGATGATGCGCAGGGCACTGCAGGCGGCAGAAGAGGGTGTATATTGTTGGGACATACAGGAGAATAAAATCTACTATACAGAGCAGTGTTTGAGGATGCTGGGGTGGCGGACTGCGGAGCTTGCGCCCAACATTTTTACTGCGGGGCAGGAGATGATACATGAAGAGGACCGCCAGTTTTTTGACAGTGCGGTCAAAAAGTATATCAGTAATCCCGAGAGGGCACCGTTGCGGGTAGAATTGAGGTTGCTGCGACATGGGGCAAAGGGGTGGCGGTGGATACGCGTGAATGGGTTGCTAGAAAGTGACGCGCAAAAGAGACCGCTGCGGCTGGTCGGGGTGTGGGTCGATATTACACGGCGGAAGATGAGCGATTTACACGCGATGGAGGACAGGGATTTGTTCCGCACGCTGATCAATTATTTACCGGATAGTATTTACTTCAAGAACAAGGAGAGTCGCTTTGTATTAGCTAATGAAGCCACGGCACTCAAGATGAAGGTGCCGACCCCATCGGATTTGATCGGGTGTAGAGACACGAATTTTTTTGCGGGAGGGATGACGGATTTGGCGCGTAGGGAGGAGCTGGAGATAATGCGCACAGGAGTGCCTATCATGAATCGGGTGTATTGTGAAGAGTGGAAGGGAGGCAGGGTGTCTTGGTGTAAACTGTCGAAGTTCCCGTGGTATGCTTCGGATGGGACGGTGAAGGGGATTGTGGGGATTACATCTGATGTGACGGAATTGGTAGAGACGCAGCACCGGTACCGACGACTTGCGGAACAGCTGGAAGAACGGAACAAGGCATTGGAGAAGGAAATCGGGTTGGCGCGCGAAATTCAACAGGCATTGCAGCCGGAGCGCATACCTGTTCGCCAGTGGATCGATAAGGACAAAGGAGTCCAGCGAAGTGCCCATTTTTCGCATGTGTACCGACCCAGCGTAGGAGTGGCAGGGGATTGTTTTCACGTGTTTCCGGTGGGGGAGGCGGCTGTGGGGATGTTGATTTGTGATGTGATGGGGCACGGGGTGCGCGCTGCCCTGATTGCATCGATGCTGCGCGGGCTGATGGAGCAGGTGGCAGGACTCGCGGATACGCCGGCTCTGCTGCTTTCATCGTTGAACCGACAGCTCTGTACCATTTTCAGTAAGGCAAACATCACGATGTTTGTCACGGCGTGTTACCTCTACTTGGATTTGCAGAGGAGGCGACTTACCTTTGCCGGAGCAGGGCATCCGACCCCTGTGGTGATTTCGAGGAGAGGGGAAGCGCATGTTCCCCCCGTTCCTCGGTCAGCTGCTCTCGGGCTCATTGAGTACGCGATGTTTCGAGAATGTGATTTGCCCTTGGAAGGAGGGCTCAAGGTGTTGATGTATACGGATGGATTGACGGAGGCGCAAAACCGTGACGGAGAGGAGTACGGGGTGCAGCGGGTGATGCAGTATTTGAATGTGCACGCGCCGGATTCGGTGGAGGCGATGGTGACCGGCACGTTGGTGGGCATGCACGAGTTTACGCAGACGGAGAAACAGGGCGACGACATTTGCTTGCTGGGAGTCGAGTTCCGGGAGACACAGCTCGCAAATCCTTCCCCAGATTAAGATTCTGAGCAAAGAGATGAACGATTTGGCATACAGGGATGCACTGCGGCAGAGGAGAAGAGTGACGCGAGAGGTGCGGGTGGGGGAAGTGGGCATCGGGGGGACGAATCCGATTCGCGTGCAGTCAATGCTGACGCACAGTACTTTAGACACGGAAGGCTGTGTACGGGAGGCATTGCAGCTGGCCGAGGCGGGGTGTGAGTTGGTACGGTTGACGGCGCAGACGAGGCAATATGCCGCCAATTTGCGAGCTATTGCGCGCGAGATACGGCGGGCGGGGTGTACGGTACCCTTGGTGGCAGATATACACTTTAAGCCGGACGCGGCGATGGAAGCCGCGAAATGGGTCGAAAAGATCAGGATCAACCCGGGCAATTTTGTGGATAGGCGGGGAGATGCAGTGCGCGATTATACAGACGCTGACTATGAGCGAGAGATGGAGAAAATCCGGGGAGCATTTACTCCGCTTGTGTTGTTTTGCAAAGAGAATGGACGAGCGATGAGGCTGGGGGTGAATCATGGCTCGCTTTCGCAGCGGATATTGGCGCGCTACGGGGATACGCCTGAGGGGATGGTGGAGAGTGCAATGGAGTTTGCGCGAGTGGCTCGGGAGCTGAATTACCACGAGTTGGTATTTTCGATGAAGGCATCCGATGTGAGGGTGATGATTCGAGCGTATCGCTTGTTGGTGCAGCGTTTGGCGGAGGCGGGAGCGGATTGGAATTATCCCGTTCATTTGGGGGTGACAGAGGCAGGTGAAGGAGAGGATGGACGAGTGAAAAGCGCGATCGGAATCGGGTCGTTGTTGGCGGATGGAATAGGGGACACCCTACGAGTGTCGTTGACTGAGGATGCCGTGGCAGAGGTGAAACCGGGCTTTGAGCTCGCCCGTGCTTTCGCCTTGCCGCTGTCTCAGGGTTTGCCGATTGGGATGCACGCACTCTTCGCGCACGCGGAGTACCGCCGCCGGAGCAGTACTGCCCTAGCTGTGGGAGGAGTAGACGTAGGGGGAGGGAATCCTGTCCGTGTGGTTTTGCCGGAAGCTGCCACGCAGATTTTGGCGGGAGGGGGAGCTGCGGAGCTGCGGGATACGCCGGTAGAGCTCTGCTATGAGACGGCACAGGTCGTGGAGGTGGACCCGCGCGATGATGCTCAGATGGCGGCATTGCAGGACGCTCCGGCGGCACTCGTGGCGGTCAGGGATGGATTGGATGTGCCCCCCGCGCAGGCACAGCGATTGCTGGCAGCTAGGATACCGGAGCGACACGCGATTTTGCTGAAAGATACCCTGATGCCCTCGGGTGATGGGAATGCGGGGTTGACGCCCGCGCTAGCCGTCGGTGTCCATATCGGGGCATTGTTAGCGGATGGGGTGGGAGATGCCGTGCTCGTGCGCTCGGAGCCGGAGCCGCTGAGGGCACTGCGCTTGGCATACAATGTACTGCAAGCTGCCGGGGTGCGGGTAAGCAAGGCAGAGTTTGTGTCGTGCCCTTCCTGCGGGAGGACTTTGTACGATATACGCGAAGCTTCGCGGCGAATACGTGCCGCGACCGGACATCTCGTAGGGGTGAAGATTGCCGTCATGGGGTGTATTGTTAACGGACCGGGCGAGATGAGCGACGCGGACTTCGGGTATGTCGGCGGGGCACCCGGGAAGATTAATCTCTACGTGGGGAAGCAACCCGTCAAGATCAACATTCCACAAGAGGAGGCCGTGGAGCAGTTGGTGCGATTGATCAAGGAGCAGGGGAGATGGACTGAGCCACAAACATCGGAGGTACGAAGCAAATAGGAAGTACGAAGTGGCAAAGCCGGGAAGAGACGTGTGTGGTGGAAGGAGAGAGAAAGGCAGGAAGCGGTGCGAGTGGTGGTGAGCGATGGGTGATGCGAATGGGAAGTACGAAGTGAAGGAAAGTGCCGGACTTATAATTAGGTAGATGATTGAGCGGACGCCGGATCCGAAGTAGAGGTGGGAAGGATGTGACCGACCGGGGTGCGATTTTTGAAAGACGATGAGTTCAGCATCAAACGTACAATTTTGCGGTCGGGTGAGGCGAGGGGGACTGCTTCCAGCTGTTCGATGGGGATGAACTGTTCCGTAGGCATTACCCGTTCCGATGCGGGGGCAAGGTGCAGGTGACGGGTCACTTTGTAACGGGTGACGGTGTAATGTTGGTCGCAAATATGGGGAAGGGGCATGGCATGCTCACGCGGGCGTCGCGGTAGACGGTACATGCCAGCATGACGGGCAGTGGCAGGCTGCTGTTCCATGAGTAATCCTCTTTCAGAGAGGAGCCAGATGTCCCAATGTTCCGCAGAGACCACCGTGGGTTTGGACATTTTCACGGGCAACTTTTCCGGTGCTTTGGCACTGCAACACGAGCGCACGGGGCAGACGGCGCAATCCGGTCTGCCGGGGGTGCAGATGGTTTGCCCGAGCTCCATGAGTGCCGAGTTGTAAGCGCGTGGGTCACTGTGATTCAAGAGATTAGCAGCACGTTGGCGGAGGAGACGGCTACCGATTGCCGTGTCAATCGGCGTTTCATCATCGAAAATCCGGGTCAACACACGCGCCACATTGGCGTCCACGAGCGGGACCGCGCGGTTAAAGGCAAAACTCAGCACCGCTGCCGCCGTGTACGGACCGATACCCGGGAGAGCGAGTAGAGCCGCTTCATCCTGCGGGAATTTGCCGCCGTACTTCTGTACAATCACCTGCGCAATGGCACGGAGCGAGCGTACGCGGCGGTAGTAGCCCAATCCTTCCCAAGAGCGCAAAGCATCCCGTTCATTGGCGGAAGCTAGTGTTGCCGGTGTAGGGTAGAGGTTCAGCCATGATTCGTAGCGGGCAAGCACGGTGGGGATGGTGGTCTGCTGCAGCATCATCTCACTCACCAAAATAGCCCAAGGGTCTGTCGTTCGTCTCCACGGGTAATCCCGCTTATTTTCCCGGTACCACTCGACGAGCAGCTGACCGAACTCATCCGTGTTCTTTCCCTTCATGAGACGTCAGTGTGCGGGAGCGTTGGTTTGCGTGGTGTAAATCGAGATATCTGCATCCCGGCATCCGAGGAGTTGCTGGGCGCGCAAGAGAGCACGCCGGGTGGACATATTCGGATTTTTAGGTTCTAGGAGAAAGAAGTTGCTTTCTCCCCGGACGGTGTTTTCTTGCAACAACTCCAGCACGCCGCTTTTTCGCAAGATGCGGTAAACCTCCCTCCCGGCTCCCGACAAAATAATATGACGACCCTTTTCTCGGGTAAAGCGGATGAGTTCTTCGAGCGCGCAGACTGAGGTGGCGTCTAGGTTACGTGCGTTGCGCATACGCAGAATGATGACCGCTAAACTGGGGTCCTCCGCAATGCGTGCCACTTGCTTGCGAAAGAGGTCTGCCGCCCCGAAAAAGAGGTCTCCCTCAACGTGGACGATAGAAATCTGCGGAAGTCGCCGTGCGCTGTCGCTCACTTGCAACAGAGTGCCTTGGTCATCGAGAGTATATTCCACGAGCTCCGGTTTAGCAGCTTTGCGCAGGAAAAGGGAGACCGAGATGACCACACCGACAAAGATGGCAATGTGCAGGGGCAGCATCAATGCCGCCGCGAAGGTACACACGAGGACCACGGCATCCCCGGGTGTGGAGTGTAGGCAGATGCGCAGTAATTTGCCATCATACAGGCAAATGGCGTTGGCGAGAACGAGGGTTGCCAGCACACTGTGCGGGATGCGCGAGATTAGGGATGCGTTTGCCAAAATGAAAGTGATACCTAGGCAAATGAGACCGCAGTAAATGCCGGAAAAACGTGTGGTTGCCCCGGAGCGGTAGTTAAGCATGGAGCGCGTGAGGGATGCTGAACAGGGCAGAGACGTGGTGAATGAGGAGCCTATATTAGCCATACCCACCGCAAAAGTGTCTTGATTTAGATTAACGGCATCCCCCGTTTTGGCGGAAATCGTTTTGCTCATCACGGTCTGCTCTAGGGTGGAGAGAAAAGCCACGCCAATAGCTACGGGGAGTAATTCCGCTAAATGCTCTGACGCAGTGCCGAAGGCGGGCGGAGTGCAGACGATGTCGCTCATCGTAAAGTCTTTTAACATGCGTACTCCGGCAAATGCCTCACCGAACTGTGGGGTACTCAGCAGCATGTTCAGCAGACTCATTACCACAAGGATGGTCGCAAATGCCGGTAGCCATTTCATGTAGCGTTTCAGGGGAATGAAGAGCAGCAGCGTCAGAACTCCCAGTACCACCGGCTGCCACTGCACTTTCTCGATGTTGTCCGAAATGGCACACACCATGGAAAACAAACTGCTGCCGACGTCGACGTCATGAATTCCTAACACATAGCGCAGTTGAGAGGCGATGATGAGGGTGGCTGCTCCTGTCACGTAGCCGACCAGTACACTGCGACTCACAAATTGCAGCATCTCCGTGGCTTTGATAAATGACCCCAGCACGCACAGAGCCCCGGCGATGAAGACGATGAGGGGTACAAATATCTGCGGATTGCTCTGCACTGTCGGTGTGGCAACCATCAGGAAACTTGCCAGCATGAATGCCGTAGCATTGCTTGGTCCGCTTACGGTGAGCGCGCAACGCGTGAACAGGGGAGCGAGAAAGGTGCCCACGGTCGCCGCCATGATACCGTATATGCTGTCCAGCCCTGCCATAGCGGCAAAAGCCATACCCTGCGGCAGCCCAACCAACGCGACATCCATGGCCGCTTTCAAATCTTTTCCGGCTTTTCCCCACGTGTAGCCCCGCAGAGCATGCCGCACCGGTAATAGGTCGAACTTGCCGCTATGCATGAATCTGCGTATGCCAAGTCTACCCATCCGCATACTATGTCCCACCCTTCCCATTCTCCCCGCATTCTACCATACTCCCACACGGTGTCAAGCCGTGTGAAGCCCAAACCCACAGCCGTCCCAAGAAAAATGCGAACTTCGTGGTGGGCGATGACTTTGCGGCAGGAAGACAGGGGGGAGATCAAGTACGAGGTACGAAGTGGGAGAGTTAGGCGCAACGGAGTTGCGCGGAGAAGGACGATGAACGCCAAGCGGGAATCCCGCGAGGGAAACAAATCCATGCACCCGTGAAGCAGAAGCTCCCCTAGTGTGCAGAGCGGCTGCAACCCGCATGGGGACTGGCGTGGCGGTAATTTTCAGAAAACTTCTTGGGACAGGTGTAGGGCACGAATCTATCGGTTTAGTTCGTGCTTGCCTTTGATGTATCTGTGTGGTAGGATGCGGGGGAGCGCGCGATTATGGAGAATAAGTACACGGAAGAGGACATCAAGACGCTGGATTGGCGGGAGCATATACGGACGCGTCCCGGCATGTACATTGGCAGCTTGGGGGATGGTTCGTCCTCGGATCATGGATTGTACGTGTTACTCAAGGAGGTGATAGATAACTCGATTGACGAGTTTGTGATGGGAAGTGGGAAGAAGATACTTTTCACGATAGAGGAAGACGGCACATGTGAGGTACGGGATTTCGGACGAGGGATTCCGCTGGGGAAACTCTACGCATGTGTGGCGCAAATTAACACGGGTGGCAAGTACGATGGGGAGGCATTCAAGAAGTCTGTGGGACTCAACGGCGTGGGAATTAAGGCAGTCAATGCCCTCTCCTCCCGCTTCACGGTTCAGACCTACCGTGAGGGCAAAACGCGCACGATGAACTTTTGCGAGGGCGTGCAAATACAGGGGGATGACAGCACGGAAGCGACGAATGAGCCGGACGGGACACGAGTACGCTTTCTCTTCGACCGTACGATATTCCCGGAGCATTCTGCATACAACCAAGACGTTGTGTGGCGCATGTGTCGCTGCTACTGTTACCTGAACAAGGGACTCACCATCGTTTACAATGGCAAACCGTATACGTCTAAAAACGGGTTATTGGACCTCCTGCGAGAGGAGATGAGTGCGGAGCCGCTCTATGAACCGATACACTTGGAGGGGGATGACATAGAGGTAGTGATAACGCACGGCAATTCGTACGGAGAATCCTACTACTCCTTTGTGAACGGGCAACACACGACCATGGGAGGCACGCACCAGAACGCCCTCAAGGAAGGCATTGCCAAAACGCTTCAAAACTATTTCAAAAAGAACTACGAAGCGGCGGACATACGCGCATGTATCGAAGCGGCAATCAGTCTGAAGGTGATCGAACCCGTCTTTGAGTCACAGACCAAGACCCGTCTCGGCAGCAACACCATGGGACCGGGCAAAGAAACCATCCGTACCTTTGTCGGCAACTTTCTTGCCAGAGAACTCGATAACTACCTCCACCGCAACCCTGATATAGCGGCGGCGATAGAGGAAAAGGTCAAGGAGAACGAGAGGACACGCAAAGAGGTGGCGGGGGTGACGGGGAAAATAGCCAAGGAGCGAGCCAAAAGGGCCAAGGTGCACACGAAAAAACTACGTGACTGTCGCGTACATTACGACACTCGGCACAAGCGCGCCGAAGAGACGATGCTGTTTATTACGGAGGGCGATTCTGCGTCTGGTTCCATTACTACCGCGCGTGATGCCGAAACGCAGGCCGTTTTTTCCCTGCGCGGGAAACCTGCCAACAGCTACGGTATGAACCGCTCCGCACTCTTCGAAGAAAAGCGCAACGAGGAGCTGGATTTTTTGCACATAGCCTTGAACATCGATCGCTCCCTCGATGAGCTGCGCTACAACAAAGTCATCATAGCGACCGATGCCGATGTGGATGGCATGCACATTCGCTTGCTCCTGCTCACTTTTTTCATCCAGTACTTTCCGGAGCTGATTCGTGAAGGGCATTTATTCATCCTGCAAACACCGCTGTTCCGGGTACGCAACAAGCAAAAGACGATTTATTGTTATTCGGAGGGTGAGCGCGACCGGGCTGTGGGTAAGCTGGGCAAGAACCCGGAAATCACGCGATTCAAGGGACTCGGTGAAATTTCCCCCGCCGAGTTTAAGAACTTTATCGGTGAGGATATCCGCCTGCAATCCGTTACTTTGGAAAATGCACATAACCTGCGCGATGTGTTGCGCTTTTACATGGGGGATAACACGGACGCACGCCGCCGATATATCATTGACAACCTCCGCATCGAGGAAGATTTAGCCTGAATTCGTTACACCGTGAGAACTCTTATCATTGCCCGCCATGGCAACACCTTCCGCCCCGGAGAGGTCCCCACACGTGTGGGGGCTCGTACGGACTTGCCTCTCACAGAGGAAGAACGCGCGCGCGGCATCGGTCGCTACCTTGCCGGACGGGGGCTCATCCCCACGAGAATACTCTCCGCCCCCTTACAACGTGCTCTTCAAACTGCCCGGCTTGCGGCGGAAGAGCTTGGGCACCCCTGCCCGGTGCAGATAGACGGACGTCTTTCGGAAATCGATTATGGACCGGATGAAAATCGCACGGAACGGGAAGTGGTGCAGCGGCTCGGTCGCATAGCTGCTACAGCCCAAGGCATCGATCCAAACACACTTCCAGTCGGAGAGATAGAGGCACTCGGAACGCGCACCATCGAACTGTGGAACACGCAGGCGATCGTACCGGAAGGATGGCAGGTAGACCCTGCCGCGATCTCCGCCGTGTGGCAGGACATCGCAGACAGCGTGTCTGAAGGGCAAACCCTGCTGTGTGTCTCCTCCAACGGTGCTATTCGCTTTGCCCCCATCATCACCGGCGATTACGAGGGCTTTTGCCGCTCCCACGACATCAAAGTCCCCACCGGTGGAGTTTCCATTTTTACTGCGGAACGCGGCGGATCCTGGGTGTGCTCTGCATGGGGACTGAAAGCTTTCAAACTTGTTACTTGATTATTAACCCAATACAACACTACAACACAATGGACATCAAAAAACTCAAACCCGCATGGATCGATGAGTTCAAGGCGTTCGCTTTGAAGGGTAACGTGATGGATATGGCTGTCGGTGTCATCATCGGCGGTGCGTTCGGAAAAATTGTCACTTCCCTCGTGAATGACATCATCATGCCGCTTGTCTCGTTCGTTACGGGTGGTACGAAGGACCTAGCCAATCTCTCTTGGAAAATGAGCGATGCTGCGGATGCCGCAGTCCTCAAATACGGTGCTTTCTGCCAGACGGTGCTAGACTTCCTCATCATCGCTTTATCCATTTTCTTTGCCATCAAACTGTTATGCTCCTTCCGAGCCAAGGCAAAGGAAGATGCTGATGCGGAAGCACCCGCCCCTCCTTCAGAGGAAGTTCTGCTCCTGCGTGAGATACGCGACGCACTCAAGAGAGGCGAATAGGCGCGAGCAACCAAGCTGAGCGGGTCTGCGTCAGATTTGCTGGGCGGGAAAAGGGGAAAGAAGAACGACCGTAGGGGGCGGGAAGGAAAGCCAAGTACGAGGTACGAAGTAGAAATTTGGCGCAACTCCGTTGCGCGGAATTTGGCTGCAAAGCCGGGAAGGATGGTGCGCGGTAGAGCGGTGCGGGCGTGTGAAATTCGCGTAGTGGATGACACTGCGGCGGTTGGGATCTGCTTCAGATTTGCCGGTATGACACAGGCACAGTGCAGAGCGAAGGATGCAACGCCTTAGCCTTGAGTCCACCCATGACACTCGTTGCAGAACATACAGCATAATTACATTGCCTGCATACAAGAGAGGCGGATTCCACCGAAGAAACAAGCCGCATCTTCCCCCTTTCGGGCATGCGAATAATTGGGCATAAATGCAATTTTCTTTGTAATGCCCATGGTTATTGGATTCATGATGCCCATGGGCATATCAAACATCAGCAAATCTGACGCAGACCCGGCTGAGCTGCAGACATCCGCTCAATGACGTGGGCGATCGATGCGCGTTTTCTGTGCATCGAAGGGCGTGGGGTCGTCGGCAGTACGAGGCGAACGGGAAGCACGAGATACGAAGTGAAGGAGTTAGGCGCAACAAGGTTGCGCAGAGAGGGACGATGGGCGCAAGGCGGGAACCTCGCGTAGGGGATAAATCCTTGCACCCGTGAGGTTGAAGCCCCCTTAGTACGCAGAGCGTCTGTAACCCGCACAGGGATTAGCGTTGCGGCGTTTCTCGAAAATTTTATTGGGACAGGTGTGACGATGAACGCAAAGCGGGAACCTCGCGTGGAGAACAAATCCATGCACCCGTGAGGTTGAAGCCCCCTTGGTACGCAGAGCGTCTGCAACCCGCATGGGGATTAGCACCGCAGCGTTTTTTGAGAATTTTATTGGGACGGGTGTGGGAGGGAAAGGAGAAAATTTTTTCACGATTTGAAAAAAAAATTCAACAAAAAGTGGATGGGGAGAGTCATCACTTCAACGGGATTTCCGGTGCGAGGTGAAGGAGAGAGCACCGCGCACCACCGAGAAGGGAGCCCGAGTTTCATAGGTAGTAAGTTGGAGTGCCCGCAGGAGAAATCCTGCGGGCATCTTTCTTTCCGCAAGCGAGCTGCAATCACCTCGCCTGCGTGCTAACCCAATGCTTGACTGCGGTTATCCGCTCTTTTTGTCACACGCACGTGGTGCGGGTGCGCAGGTGTCACAGCCGTCCCAAGAAAAATGCGAACTTCGTGGTGGGCGATGACTTTGAGGCAGGAAGACAGGGAGGTGATCAAGTACGAGGTACGAAGTACGAAGTACGAAGTGAAGGAGTTAGGCGCAACGGAGTTGCGCAGGGGAGTTGGAGGGAGGCAAAGCCGAAACGACGCGGAGGGAATAAATCAGAGCACCCGTGAGGTTGAAGCCCCCTTAGTACGCAGAGCGTCTGTAACCCGCGTGGGAATTAGCATGGCGGCGTTTTTCGAAAATTTTCTTGGGACAGGTGTGCAGGTGTGGTGATGATGTGGAAAATGCTCGCTTTGTACTTCGGTCGGGTGTATGTTGGGGGCGATATGGAGACCGCACAGGAGTATTTGGAAGAGACGAGCGAGATACAGTGGAGCAAATTGACGCCCGAAAAGGCACGCGTTCAGATTCGCGCCGCCATGGCACAAGCTAGGGAGACCGTGCAGCGCATCTGCGATGTACAACAGCCGAGTTTCGCCAACACGTTTGCCGCATTGGATGAGAGCGATGCCGCTATGAACCGGGGATGGATGCGTCTCACTCATCTGCAAAGCGTGATGGATAATCCGGCACTACGCGAAGTTATTGCTGAGCTCACTCCGGAGGTTGTGGAATTTGGGATGAGTGTGTTGCTCAACGAAAAGCTTTACGCCGTGCTCAAGCGTGCAGCGGCGCAGGATTGGGTGCATCAGCTCGGTCCCGTGCAACAGCGTCTCATTTCCGAAACCCTGACATCATTCCGCGAAAACGGAGCCGAGCTCAGTGCTGACGACAAGAAGAAAGTGAGTGATATCACCACGGAGTTGGCACGCCTTTCCCGTGAATTCGGGGAACACGTGCTCGATTCCACCAACGCGTGGGAGTACATCACCACGGACCCTGCCGAGGTGGCGGGTTTACCCGATTCCGCCCTGCAAGCCGCCGCGCAGGATGCCCTCGCTAGGGGACATGGCACGGAACAATCCCCGGCGTGGCGTTTCACCCTCCAATTTCCCTCCGTGCAACCCGTGCTCACCTACGCAGAAAACGAAGGACTGCGGCGTCGTGTTTGGGAAGGCATGCAGACACGCGGCACCGGGGAGTATGACACCGAAGCACTCATTCACCGAATTTTGCGTTTACGCGAGCAAAAGGCTCACCTGCTGGGTTACGCTACTTTTGCGGACTATGCGACGAGTCGTCGGATGGTCGGCAGCGGGAGTGCCGCACTGGCATTTATCGACCACTTGCACGATGAAGTGAAGCCCGTCTACGAGAGAGAAATGGAAGCCATCCGCCGCTTTGCTGAGCAGCAGACCGGGCACGATATACCCGTCCTCAATCCGTGGGACGTGAGTTACCGGAAGGAGAAACGGCGTCGAGCTCTTTTTGACTTTGACGCGGAGCAAGTGCGACCCTACTTCCCCATGCCGCATCTATTGCGCGGGATGTTCTCCATCTATGAGGGACTCTACGGCATCCGCATCACCGAGCGACCGACGTGGTGTCCGCAAGACGAGCAGACCTCGTCGCCCGGTAGAGTGGAAGTATGGCATCCGGATGTGCTTTGTTTCGAAATTCAGGATGCCGGGAGTGATGAGCTGCTATGTGTGTTTTACGCCGACTGGTTCCCGCGTGAAACGAAACGTGCCGGGGCTTGGATGGAATGTCTGAGTTGCGGGCGACCTCCCGTGGACGGGCAGCCGCGTGTACCCCACGTTGCCCTGATGTGCGGCAACCTGAGCCGTCCCATCGGCGGTCAGCCTGCCCTGCTCAACCATTGTGAAGTAGAGACGATTTTTCACGAATTCGGGCATCTGTTGCACCAAGCTCTCAGCGATGTTCCCGTGCGCAGCTTGGCAGGATGTAATGTGGCGTGGGACTTTGTGGAATTACCGAGTCAGATCAACGAAAACTGGACATGGGAAAAGGAAGCACTGGACCGCATCTCATCCCACGTAACGACCGGGGAACCTCTACCCGCCGACCTCGCGCAGAAGCTGCTGACTACACGCAACTACGGTGCGGCTTCGGCTTTTATGCGCCAGCTCAGTTTTGCCAAACTCGACCTCGAGTTGCATGTGCATACGCAACGCTACCTCGACCGTCCCCTAGAAGAAATTGACCGCGAGATTCTCACCGACTATCGGGTACCTCTGTCTTGCATGGGTAAGACGATGCTGCGGGCATTCACGCACATTTTCGATGGCGGCTACGAGGCTGGGTACTATTCGTATAAGTGGGCAGAAATGCTTGAAGCGGACGCCTTTTCACGATTTGCACGCGAAGGCATTTTCAATCCGGAAACCGGGCGAGACTTCCGTCGCTGTATTCTCTCTCAAGGTAACTCCCGTCCTGCCGCTCAACTGTACCATGACTTCATGCACCGAGACCCCGACCCGGAGGCACTCCTCCGACGTGCATTTCAGAACTGTGGCATCGAGACATAACTGCAGCCCTGCGGCAGCTCTTATGCCACATCTGTCCCAAATAAATGAAAGGCTTGGTGGTGGGCGATGACTTTGATGCAGGAGGACACGGGGGAGGTCAAGTACGAAGTGAAGTAGTTAGGCGCAACGGAGTTGCGCGGAGTGGAGTGGAAGAAGCAAAGCCGGAACAACGTGTGGGAACTAAATCCATGCACCCGTGATGTTGAAGCCCCCTTGGTACGCAGAGCGTCTGCAACCCGCATGGGGATTAGCATTGCAGCGTTTTTCGAGAATTTTATTGGGACGGGTGTGCTCTTATGCTGCACATACGATGTACGGCGGGAAGATTCTGCTTGCGGGAAGGGAAAAAAGATGTATAATGTGTGACAGGGGGTCACGCGGGTAGGGACCGTAGGACGAACCGATGAATGAGATACACTACTATGGGATTTCGATTTCAAAAACGCATTAAGATATTTCCTGGGATAACTCTGAACTTGAGCAAGAGGGGAGTGTCCGTGTCGGGCGGCGTACGTGGGGCGCGAGTCACGGTAGGTAAAACCGGCGTACGCAAGACATTTGGCATACCCGGCACAGGGATGAGTCACACGAGTCATACGCCATGGGGGGCATTGCGTTCTTGGTGGAGAGGGGATAAAACGGAGGACTGAAGGTGGGCAAGCTGATAAAGGGAGTGATAGGGGCATTTATCGGTGGCATGATAGCCGGACCGATAGGTGCAATCTTCGGGGTGATCATTGGGGTGGAGATCGGCAGCGGGGATGATGACAGCGACAAGCGAAAACTTGAGGAGGAAGAAGAAGAGGAGGAGGAAGACGAGGGGCAGGCTCCCATGTCGGGGCGTCCCATGCGACTCCTCTTCCAGTGCCTTGGGAAATTAGCCAAGGCAGATGGACACGTCAGCAAGGATGAGGCTGCGTTTGTACGGAGTATCATGCATGAGTGGGAGCTGGACGCCGCGACCCGCCGCAGCATGCGTGCCGAATTTAATACCGGACGGGACGCATCGGTGTCTTTCAGCTACCTTGTCCGCGAATTGGCGGTTGAGCTGGATACAGAACGTGCTACGAAACGCATACGCTGCGCCATTGTGCAGTTATTCGGTGCTCTCATGGTGGCAGACCGTGATGTGCATGAGGAAGAAGTACGCATGCTGGAAGAAACGGGGCGCGCCCTCGGGGTGGAGGAGTACGTGCGTGAGTTCCTCGCCGGATATCGGGCGCAAAGTTCGAGCAACACAAATCTCACGTTGGAGCGATGCTATGAGATACTCGGAGTAGTACCGTCGTCCACGGACTCTCAGGTCAAGTCGGCATACCGACGAAAAGCTAAAGAATGCCACCCTGATTTAGCCGAGGGTGCGGGGCTTTCCGCCGCAGACATCCAGCGCGCAAAGCAGAAGTTTCAACAAATCAATATCGCCTACCAAACCATTTGTGAGGCGAGAGGAGCGTAAAATACGAGGGGGAACGAGGTGCCGGGCGGGGAAAGGGGGAGGGAGAACGACCGTAGGCGGCAGGGCAATCGCCAAGTACGAAGTACGAAGTAGAAATTTGGCGCAACTCCGTTGCGCGGGGCGGTGGACGCAGAGAGGGAACGATGCGGGTATGGTGGGGCAGTGTGGGGGATGGTGTGGGGAAGACGTTTGGGGTAGTTGGTGTGGGGATAGTTTTTTGCGGTCTTGCATACCATCAAGCTTATTATTTTATATTGAGTGTTTTAGGTGGTTAGGTCAAAAAAAGGTAAAAAAAGTTGGGAAAAAGAGCTTGACGAAATGGGGGTAGGGGA
>CAYWNS010000049.1:0-15928 GCA_964459715.1 uncultured Akkermansia sp. | reverse complement strand
AATCCCGGATTTAATTTTTTTTGTCATGAGGTGCATTTCTACTTGCAATGCACATTCACTTTCAAAAATGTCGGTAAAGCTTGACAGGGTAACCACTGTGTGCTAGCGTGAGTACATGGAATCAGACCACGAACACGCTAAGGGATATGTCTATATACTCACGAATCCGAGTTTTCGTGAGGACTGGGTTAAGATAGGCAAGAGCTCACGCCCTGTTAATGTACGCTCCAAGGAACTCGATAATACAGCTGTTCCCCTCCCTTTTGAAATTTTCGCCACGCTCGAAACAGTCAAATTTCACGAGGCGGAGACGTTGGTTCACGAGATGATAGATGACCTGACCGATTTGCGCATCAGACAAAACAGGGAGTTCTTTAACATAAAACCCGCAGCCGCACTTAAAATATTTCATCGCATAGCTCGAATCATCGATGACGCTGTAATCACTGTCGGAACTCCTCCGGAGGAGTTCAATTTTTGCGATATAGGTATCAAAGAAGGTGAAACTGTCACGTTCACGCCAACCAATGTGGATGTCAAGGTAGTTTCTGAAAAAAAAGTGGAACACGAAGGGCAAAAATACACACTCACCGAGTTCGCTTGCAAGTTCATACCCAAAAACAAGAGGGATGCATCGAACTCCTACTGGGAACTTGCGTACTTTGAGTACAAGGGACGGAAATTGATCGACATTTGGAAAAATAAAAATAAAAATAAAAATTTCAATTTTTGCGATGTAGGTATCAAAGAAGGTGAAACTGTCACGTTCACGCCAACCAATGTGGATGTCAGAGTGTTTTCCGATACAACAGTGGTATACGAAGGGCAAGAATACACACTCACCGGATTCACTCGCGAGTTCATGCCCGAAAACATGAGAAATCCATCGAACTCCTACCGAGGACCTGCGTACTTTACATACAAGGGACAGAAATTGGTCGACATTTGGAAAGACTATTTAGGTACCCAAAAAACCGCTAATCCCAATACAGGTACGCCAGAAGAAGGCGATACTGAGCCTGATCCGACCGGCACGGGGGAGGGAGGTCGCAAGCCACCCTTCAAATTCAGCATGGTTGGCATCAAAATCGGGGAAACTGCCACGTTCACGCCAACCAATGTGGATGTCAAAGTGTTTTCCGATACAACAGTGGCATACGAAGGGCAAGAATACACACTCACCGAGTTCGCTTGCAAGTTCATATCCGAAAACAAGAGGGATGCATCGAACTCTTACTGGGAACTTGCGTATTTTGAGTACAAGGGACGGAAATTGCTCGACATTTGGAAAAATAAAAATAAAAATAAGAATTTCAATTTTCGCGATGTAGGTATCAAAAAAGATGAAACTGTCACGTTCACGCCAACCAATGTGGATGTCAAAGTGTTTTCCGATACAACAGTGGTATACGAAGGGCAAGAATACACACTCACCGGATTCACTCGCGAGTTCATGCCCGAAAACATGAGAAATCCATCGAACTCCTACCGAGGACCTGCGTACTTTACGTACAAGGGACAGAAATTGGTCGACATTTGGGAAGACTATTTAGGTACCCAAAAAACCGCCAATCCCAATACAGGTATACCGGGAAGAGGGCGATACTGGGTCTGATCCGCCCGGCACGGGGACGGGAGGTCGCAAGCCATCGTTCAGATTCAGCATGATCGGCATCGAAATCGGGGAAACTGTCACGTTCACGCTAACCAATGTGGATGTCAAGGTAGTTTCCGACAGAAAAGTGGAATACGAAGGGCAAGAATACACACTCACCGAGTTCACTCGCAAGTTCATGCCCGAAGATGAAAGGTATGCGTCGGATGCTTACCAAGGACCTAAGTACTTTACATACAAGGGGTGTATATTGGACGACATCCGGGAGGGATTACAGAAGTAGGATAACCCCAGTCACCACATTCTCCGCCTTTCTCCGGTTCTGCGTGTTTCGTATCGATGGGCGGCAGGGCGAGTGTAGGGATATCTATGCTTTTGTGGAGAACCCGCGCCGGACCCCGGCACCACGCAAACATCTCTCCCCGGCTTTGCATACTTCGTACCTCGTACTTATTCTAGGTATTCCTTGAGTATGTCGGAGTAAGAACGCTCGCGGATTTTATCACGCAGCTTTCCGTCGCCAAGTTGATCAGGAGCACAATACCGGATGAGCCCCCCTAGTTTCTTTGCCCATCCCCGAAGATTGACATCGGCATTGCCGCTTTTTTTGTAAGCATCGGCGGAGATGAGTCGTGTCTTCTTGCGATTACTATCTTTGCAGGCGAGGAAGAGTTTACCTGTACGCACATCCCGTATCGTGAGCTCAATGCAAATATCCCCCTGAGCAAAGCTGCCGACTACCCCGGTCATCCCGGGTACCTTCGAAAAGGGACTGAGTACGTTTGATAAAATGCGTAAAAAGGGGTTTTGCGGGCGGAAGTCCACCAACGCCATGTCTACCCGTATATCAGCCTGCTCGGGCTTATCGGTGAGCACCCAGTGCTGGTGATTGGCTTCATTCGCCGCTTTCAAAGCATCGCCGACATATTTGACGATGTAGTCCTGCATCTGCGACACCATGAGAGGAGCCAGCTCCGGTTCATCCTTTACGACTTTCGATACATCCAGCGGTGTGATACAGATTGCCCCTTTCTTTTTATTCAAGTAGGGATTGCCGCCACCCCATGTCCATCCACCGTCAACCAAAGCCTTCGGTGAGTGCCTCAGTTCCACATCATACAGCCCACTTTCAGACGTAAGACTGTGCACCTGCGAGCACGAACTGCATACCAGCACCACCAACGAAAGAACGAGCAGAATAATGCGGCTTCTCATGCGTCGCATTGTACCACGTTTCCCCCGCACCGGCAAGTCACATCTGCCCCGAATCCACATCTGTCCCAAATAAATGGACGGCTTAGTGGTGGGCGGTGACTTTGAGGCAGGGAGACGGAGAGAGGATCAAGTACGAGGTACGAAGTACGAAGTACGAAGTGAAGGAGTTAGGCGCAACGGAGTTGCGCGGGCTTTGCGGCGTTTCCCGGAAATTTTCTTTGGATAGGTGTGCTCCCCATGCCTCCCGCCACATTCGCCCCCATGGCATCATCACTCACACCACTTCCCGTCACTCACTCCTCCCCTACTACACCGCCTCTCCCCGGCTTTGCTACTTCGTGCTTCGTACCTGTTTCCCCTCTCCCCTCGACAAGATCATCACCCCCCCACGGAGCTTTCTATCTTACCGGTCTTCACTCCGATTGGGTGGTCTCCTCGTCGGCGGGAATGACATCGAGTTCGGAAATGGCGGCAAAGTCACCTCCGTCGTGCGAATTAAGGGCTACGAATCGCACATATCTCGCCTCACACGGAGCAAAGAAGAGGGCTTGTTGGAGGTCCGTGTGGTTGGCAAATTCTCCACGAGCAACGGGTTCTCCCCAACTTTCGCCGTCATTACTTACAAAAACTTCATACCCCTTGATGCGAGCATTCGGCACGGGGGAAGCGCGGTAGATGAGACCCTTTACGGTACGCTCGCTGCCCAAGTCTAGGCGAATTTCGTGCGGGTAACTCGCAACGGTCACCCCGCGCATGGAGTGCCAGAACGTCTCCGAGTTCCCGTCCAAGACATTGACGGCGCGCCCAATACCGGGGATTTCCGAGCTGACGTAATTGACCGAAATATAGGCCCGGGCGGGGTATTCTCCCATGACTCGCGTGACTATCGGCACAAATTCCGCCAGAGCGGCATACGCTTCGCCCTTGATCATGGGCTCCAGACAGACGATTTTGACGTAGTGAGCCACTTGCAGGTCGGGCATGATGACGCTTTGCTCGTGGTCACCGTCCTCCATTTCCAGAGTGCAGGAGGGCTGCGCAGGCCAGCTCTTTCCGTCCATGGAGAGATAAAAAGCCACGCGGCGTACGCGGGAGGAGGTGCGAGCCTGCCGCGGTGTGAGAGTGAAGCCACGCAATTCGCTGTCTACCCCCAAGTCTACAACCACTTCATGCGGGTAAGGCGCGGGCGTCCCGTGCCACTGAGAGTGCCAGAAAGTATCCGTACGTCCATCAATCAAGCTCCACGGAGATTCCGAGCGACCGGAAGTGGAAGAGCAGGAGACAATGCGCATAAGATTGCCCGGTCTCCATGCTTCAAAGTGCTGCCACGTAGTAGCGGAATCCAAGCATCCTTCCATTGCCGCGTGGGCACGTACCATACCTTCTTCGCGTTGCAGGAACGGTTGGTCATACACAACGGAACTTCCGTCCGCCAGCACCAAGTGGATGTGTGCTTCCTGTGTGTCGCAGTGGGCGTGCACGTAGCCCTGTTCATCGCGCGAAACGGTAACTGCTCCTGCCAGCGGCAAACGCCGCCGCCCGACTTCTACCACATTATCTTCCGGCATGACAGGCTGAAGGGAGAAGGAGAACGACATGGGTCCGGTGAGGGGAATATCGCGATCGATGGGGGGGGGACCGCAGGATGCCCCACCCAAGCCGAGCGTGACGGCATCCACGTTGAGTACCGTAGCCCCGGCAGAGTGTAGTTCTTCCGGGTGGGCGGCTTTCATCAACTCATCCGTGGTGTATGGAAGGGCGGAGAAATTCAGGGCACTTTCCTCCGAGGATGCCACCAAGAGACCGACGCCGTGCTCATCCGTAGCGGCGATCCAGCGGCAGTCCATGCGTCCGGCCATTTCCATAGGGAGAGGATACCGTTCCACCATATCCTGCACGCTCTTCTCATAGACACCCACGGGCGAGCCACATTTGCGGTCGGGGTAATTTTCACCGGGTCCTCGACCGTACCATCGCACTCGGTTGTATTTTTCGGGCAACATCAGCGTAAATCCCAAGCGCGGCAACACGAGGTGCTCTAACTTCGGCAGCACGCCCACCTGTACATTCACATAGCCGTTTGGCAGAATGGTGTACACAAGCTGTGTTTTGAAACAGAAGTCTTTCTCAGTCATCGGTCCATTGTCCTCCGGCGTAAAGATGCCGTGGTCGTACCGCATGCTGTCCAAGCTTTCCTTGCGACGTCCGCGAGAAGTGACATCGCAGGAGACGCGGACCACGCCGTGGCTGAGGCGTTCCACCAGCACAGGTCCGGCAGAGTGCACCATATCGCGCAGCCCATTTTGCAACCATTCATTCATCACCCACTTGTCATTGGCGAGAGGAGCGCGGAATGCGTTCAGGTGCAGGGTGGCTTTCCCGCCGATGAGCGCATTACCATTCACGATGTAACTCTTCAGCCCGCCCGTTACCTTATCCACACAGAGTGAAAAGTTTTTGCCCACCACCAGTACCTCGGCGTTGTGGTTGCGTACCTCAAGTTTTTGCTCGGCTTCCAAGGGCATCACCCGACTCTTCGAGTTGTACCCCGTGTAGGCATCCGGCAGTTGCATTTGCTCGCGCGCTACCTCGTATCCGCCCTTTGCCCAAGCACAGTCTCTCTTCAATCGGAAGCTGACATTTAAGAAATAACGGCGGTCTTTCTCAAACTTTACCCCCGCCAAAGCCGTTTCCGGCATCTCCCAATCTTTTTCCTGCTGTGGTCCCACATCCAGCGAAAAGTCTCCCTGTGCTACCGTCCTGTTTCCCTCTTCGGCAAGCTCCCAATGCCCGCCAAACTCTTTCAAATTGGTGAAATAGGACTTGTTGCGCACTCTCACCACCGGTACTTTCTTCTCCGCCCCCTTGAGCTCCATCCCCACATTTTGGTACACCTTCCTAACTTCTTCGTAGACAGGTGCCGGTGTCCTGTCACTGTAGATGACTCCCTTCAGGCAAAAAATCCCATCGTTGGGGGTCTCTCCCCCTCTGTCGCCGCCGTAGCTCTGCCGTATCACATGGCGTCCGTCCGGTAGCACAACATCTTGGTCATAGCTCTGGTGTATCCACTCCCATATCGCGCCTCCTACAATACTGTCGCCGGACTCTATGGCGTCCCAGTAGTCCTTCAGATTCCCCATGGAATTACACAAAATATGAGCGTACTCGGATATGTACCACGGCTTGGTCATCTTTCGCGCTGCCACTTCTCGCGTCCAATTAACACTCGGGTACTGATTGGATTGCAGGTCTGCCAGCTCATTGTTTCGTTCGTACTGCGTGGGGCGAGAGGTGTCCCTTCCCTTGATCCAATCCCTCACCGCCGCGAAGTTCCTCCCGGGTCCCGCCTCATTGCCGTACGACCACATGATCACGCACGCGTGGTTCTTACTCTGCTCCACCATGTTTTTGTTGCGCCAGACATGCTGCGCCTCCCACTCTTTCGGGTGAGAGAGAGACTCCTCCCCGTAGTAGTAGCCATGCGACTCCACATTCGCCTCATCACACACGTAGATTCCCAACTCATCGCACATCTCGTAGAAAAACTCCGGCTGCGGGTAGTGCGAATTACGCACGTGGTTGATGTTGGCGCGTTTCATCAGTACGAGGTCCTGCCGACATTCCTCGCGACTTACGGTATGCCCGTTTGCGTGCTGACTCTCGTGTCGGTTCACTCCCTTCAGCTTCACCGCCTGTCCGTTGACCAAAAATCTACCGTCTTCCACCTTCACCTCCCGGAAGCCCACCATACGCGTCAATGTCTCTGTCACTCTGCCATCTCCGTCTTTCAAATACAGCATCAAGCGATACAGCGTCGGTTTCTCCGCGTTCCACAACTCCGGCTTTTCTACGTCTGCCGCCAGTTCTTTGGTGGCTCCCTGCCCTGCCTGCACCCGCCCGCGCACCGAGCTCAGCACCGCTACGCGCTGCCCTCCCTGCGTCAGCAGTTCTCCCTCTACCTCAAACCCCTGCTCTTGCTGTGTGCGATTATCCACATCCACATCCACCCGCAGTTTGCTGCGTCCGTAATCTGTCTTCCCTTCGGCTCCTTTCGCGAAATCCGTATGCACAAAGAAGTCTCGCACAAATACCTGAGGCGTCGCGTACATGCTCACTGACCGAAAGATACCGGACAGTCGCCACATGTCCTGACACTCCAAGTACGACCCATCGCTGTACCGGTACACCTCCGCCGCTACGATATTTTTCCCCCCGTGCACGTAGGGGGTAATGTCGAATACCGCCGCCGTCCGACTGTCTTTCGAAAACCCGACCTTCCTGCCGTTCACAAAGAGGTAAAAGAAGGAGTCCACTCCATCAAAGCGGATAAAGACGCGCATGCCTTCCCACTCCGCCGGTACCTCCACCTCACGCCGGTACGACCCCACGGCGTTCGGCTCTGTCTTCGGCGTGGTATACCCACTTTCTTCGGGTTCTTTCGGCGGTGACATCACGCGTGGCCAATCCCTCACCATCGTGTAGCTCTGATTGCTGTAGATCGGTGTTCCGTAACCCCTCATCTGCCAATTACTCGGCACATCGATGTCCGCCCACCCACTCACGTCGTACTCCACTTTGTAAAAGTCCACCGGTCTCTCCGTCGGCTCCTTCGCCCAATGAAATTTCCACGTCCCGTCCAGCGTCCTCCACCACCGCGACTTTTCTTTTTCCCCGGTCAACGCCTCCTCCCTACTCGCGAAGGGCTCAAAAAATGCCCGCGCTTCTTCCCGTCCCTCACTCAAATGCTCCGGATTCTCCCAGTCCGCGTTCGGTGTGTATCCCGACCCGTTTGCCGCTCCTGCTACCGTTACCATTCCGATACCTGTCATCACTGCTATCAGCTTGTTCTTCCACGCGTCCATGCCATCTACTACTACGTCCTCTCTTCTCCCTTTCTTTCACCCAGTTGGAGAAAAATTGCAGCACAACACACTTGTCCCATGAGAATTCCTGAGAGTCACCACCACACCAGTTCCCATGCTGCTTTCAAACGCTCTGCGCACCGGAGGGCATTAACCTCACGAGCGCAAGGACTTATCCCCAACGCGTCGTTCCGGCTTTGCCTCCTTCCAACTCTCACCTCTATGTTTCCCCGCGACAAAACCATCGCACTACTCTGGGCGTTTAATTTATTTAGGACAGATGTGGGTGGCAGCGCAGTCCAAATTCCATCGTCTTGACTTATCACCGGTTTGGGTGCATAATGGCGCACGGGCAATGAGAGAGAGCATAAAATTCCGGATACGGGGTATTGAGATAGGTGGGGTAAAACCATTTTATCTTTTGGGACCGTGTACGTTAGAAAATGAGGAATTTTCGTGGCAGATGGCGCGGAGCATCAAAAAGATCTGCGCGCGCGTGGGAGTATCCTTTATCTTCAAGGGTTCGTACGACAAGGCGAATCGGACGAGTGTCAAGAGCCAGCGCGGACCGGGGATCAAGGAAGGTTGCCGCTTCCTTTCCGAAATCGGTAAAGAACTCAAAATTCCGGTAGTAACCGATGTGCACACGGAAAGCCAAGCCGAGTACGCGGCACAGTACGTTGACCTGCTTCAAGTACCGGCTTTCCTCTGTCGGCAAAGTGACCTGCTCGAAGCCTGCGCGAAAAGCGGGCGTCCGGTGAACATCAAAAAGGGACAATTTCTCGCTCCGTGGGACTGCCGAAATATCTGCGATAAAATGCTCTCTTTTGGCTGTGAGAAGTTTATGCTCTGCGAACGCGGAACAACTTTCGGCTACAATAATTTGGTGGTGGACATGCGGGGGTTGAAGTGGATGAGGGAGTTCGGTTGGCCTGTGGTGTTTGATGCCACACACTCTGTCCAACGCCCGGGGGGCTTGGGGGGCACGACCGGCGGAAACCGCGACATGGCTCCCATCTTGGCAAACGCCGCTATGGCGGCAGGAGTGGACGGTGTGTTCATGGAAGTACACAGCGACCCGGACCACGCCATGAGCGATGGACCCAACCAGATTAAACTTGCTGAATTGGAGCGTATTTTGCGAAATCTGCAACTGGTGCGCAACGCGTGGGATGCCATGCAAAAAGACGAATCTACTCCCCCATGAACTTCCCCGCACGTCTCACCGCTCTGATGCTTTCGGCAGCATTGCTCTCCGGAGTACGGGGGGCTGTCGCCGAGCGTACGTCCGCTCCGGAGGAATTCCCCGCCCTGCAATTGTTACCCCCGGGAAGCATCGTGCGCGGAATCTCTCTACCGCGCTACGAAAACCACCGCGTGACATCCCTGCTGACGGCTGACATGATGGAGGTACTCTCGCGCTATGAGGCTCGCATGGAAAACATACAGACCCTGCTGTACGGCGAGTCGGGAGATATCACTCGCGTGCGGATGGCGAACGCCCATTACAACTTCCGCACGCAGCTGCTGACTTCTCGTAACAACATCGTGACTCTGGTACATCCCCGTTACAATGTCCGCGCCCACGGAGGCATCCTCCACAACGGCACGCGTCGTGGCGTTCTCACCGGTCCCGTCAACACCGTCATACGTTCCGCCAACCTCGCTGCGCCATGAATTCCCTGCCCCGTGTTTTTCTACTTCTAGCTGCTGCGGTGATGCCATTGTCATTCGGTCAGGTCACCACGTCTGCGGTGTCCGATAAAATGGCGGAATTGCGTGAGATGGCGCGTCAGGCGCAAGTGATGGAAGATGAGTTGGCGAAGCTGGGACGCTTACCGGAAGTTCCCTTCAACCCCAACGCGGAAATGCCGCAGGCAGGAGCGGGAGAAACCGCCGTGGTTTCCGAAAGCGGGATGTATTTTGACAACCTACGCTCCTGCCTCATCTACGTGGGCAACGTGCGGCTGAATGATGAACGTCTCCGGCTGCGTGCCGCCCACCGCCTCTATGTCATGATGCCGGAGAAAGATAAAGAGACTGCGGCGAAAAATATCTCCTCGACCACGCAGGGCAAGCCCGCCAACGGTCAGATAACGCCCCCAACCGGTGCCCCCAAGAAAAAGGCTGACGCTCAACCCGGTCAAAAACCGACCGACAAGGAGTCCCCGGCACCGACCTCCGCCGACACTCCTCCCGCGCAGCCACAACCGCCGGTGCTTATGACGGTGCAAAACGCGGCGGTGAATGTGCCCGCTAACAAAGCCCTCCTAGAGGGGTTACCCCGAAACCCTTCTGTGTCCATGCAGTGGGGGGAGGATTCGCTGTTTCTTCAAACACAACAAAATGGACAACCGGCGTGGGTGTACGCAGACCCGGTGGGCAATGTACTGCTCGTGGGTGCTCATTTTCGGGGTAAATTTGTGCAAGAGGGTAAGCACTACGAGCTTACGGCGGAGCGCGGTCCGGCGTACTACGATGCCGCCACGCGTACGCTGACCATCGATGGTCCGGCAACTCTTACCTCCGCAGGCGAGCGCATTTTCAGCGATGAGCAGATGTGCGTTTCTTTTGCCCCGGGCAAACCGCCTGCCTCACCGCCTCAGGGTGCCTTTTCACAATTTACCGGAATGCGCCTCGGTCCTGTACAGAAAGCTGTCGCTCGCGGTCACGTCGTGTGCGACAGGGCGGCGCAGCAGAAACAACCCGCTTCCCGGGTCACGGGGGATTTACTCACCTACAATGCTGTAAACGGTGCCTGTCAAGTGCAGGGTGCACCGTGTTCCCTGAAATACGGCGCGCAATCCCTCCAAACGAAGGGCGTCATTTTCCTCGAACCGAACGGCGACATGCGTATCAACGGTAAGCTGATCAACGGCACCTACGAGCGTCCTGTCTCCCGTGAAGCGGCGGCGTCCGTCATTGTCGGCACCTATCAGGCGAAGGGTCCCCTCTTCTATGACGCACGGGAAAACAAAGTCATCTTTCCGGCAGGGCTCCGTGCTGCGGATAAATTGGCGCAATTCAGCTGCACCGGTCGCGCGGAGTTCTTCCTGCGAGCGATATCAGACCCCGCCCCTCCCCAAAAAGTGGGAATGCTGAATCTGGCTGTCGCCCGACACCAAGAAGTGCTGCGCCTTACAGCTCAAGGAAATGTGAAAATGCACAGTGCCGCCACCCCTGAGCAAGCGGAGGTCGATGTCAGCTGCGATGCCCTCGCTGCGGATGTCGCGCGTGGCTCCGCTCACCTGCGTTCTTTCGGCTCTTCCCCATCTCACGCGCGCTACGGACAATATACGCTCGACGCGCAGAGTGCCCCGACGCGCACAGCGGATGTGCTGGTAGCCGACAACGGCGACATCACCGCCACCGGGACGAACCTGCGAACACAGCTCCCGGCGCAGGACGGTATGATCGATGTCCGCTGTACCCAGTACATGCACTTGGAACGGACCAAGAACCTACTCACCTTGGGTCCCAATTCCGTGACAGTTTCACCAAAGGGAATCCTGACAGCTCGCGGCGCGTTGGACGCTATTCTTTCCGAAAATCCCGCGCAACATGCTCCCATGCAGAAATACCCGCACCTGCATTATCCATACACCGGTCTGCGCCAAGCTATAACAGAACAGGGTGGCTCCCTGCGTACGGAGAAAATGAGCTTGCAATGCGATGGTCCTATGAGCATCCGTCTCGTTCCCGGTCAATCGAAACCTACTAAAAATTTCCGCGAAAGTCTTGAAGCGGCTTTCGCGTTCAATCGCGTCCGCGTTGCCGGTAAAGACGTGGAGGGTAATTTACGCCGGGCGGACGGCGACTCTCTCACCTTTGACCGCCCCTCCGGTAACTTCTACCTACGCGGTGCTCGCGTCTTTCTCATGGATAAGGATAACATCCATACAGCTTTCGGACGCGACGCCTGCGTGACTCTCGATCCCGATAACAACGTGCATGTCACCGGTGAACACCAAATGACCACTGCCACCCGCTTCCGTCAACAAATTGAATCCCGTAGAAAAAAATGAGCCAACCGGATGCCTCTCTCCCCCTACTGCACGCTGAGAATCTTTGTAAATCGTACAAGGAACGCTGTGTGGTCGACCACGTGAGCATGGATGTGCGCGCCGGTGAAATTGTCGGTCTCCTCGGTCCCAACGGTGCCGGTAAAACGACTTCTTTCTACATGGTGGCGGGTCTCGTACGCCCGGATGAAGGTAATGTGGCTTTCTGCGGTCGGGATGTGACTCATCTCCCCATGCACCTCCGCGCGCGTCTCGGTATGGGTTACCTCCCCCAAGAAGAATCTATCTTCCGCAAATTGAATGTCCAAGAAAATCTGATGGCTATCCTCGAAACCCGCTCCGACATCTCCCGTCGGCAGCAAAAACAAATCGCCGATGACCTCATGGAGCGTTTCAACATCAGTCGTTTGCGTAAAAGTCAAGCCCTTCAACTCTCCGGCGGTGAGAAACGACGCCTCACGATTGCCCGTGCTCTGGCTTCCAACCCCAAGCTCCTGATGCTCGATGAACCCTTTGCCGGAGTCGACCCTATCGCCGTGCAGGATATCCAACATATTGTCGCTTCCCTACGCGAAACCGACGGTCTTTCTATCCTTATCACCGATCACAACGTCCGCGAAACCCTAGGCATCGTCGATCGCGCCTACATCCTCTTCGAAGGCAAAGTCATCAAGCATGGCAATGCCCAAGAGATCGCCAACGACCCAAAGACTCGCAAAATTTACTTGGGCGAACACTTCAAGATGTAGCAGACATCACCACATCCGTCCCAAATAAATTAAACGCTCGGGGTAGAACGGGGAACTATTGTCCACCTCGCACGCCCACCGCAAGTGCGAGATGCGCAGTGGAGGAATTAGACGCAACGAAGTTGCGCAGGGGAGTTGGAAGGATGAAAGCCAAAACGACGCGAGGGGAATAAATCCATGCACCCGTGAGAATGATAATCCTGAGGCGTGATGGGCAACATGGGTAATGAGAAAAGCAGTACACTCGGGAAGAAAACCCGCGCCAAGCCGCGACACCACGCAAGCGTTGCTTCCTCGGCTTGCCTACTCCTTACTCCAACACCCACTCATCCCCGCTTCATCCTGCCGCCCCCCTCCATGACCTTGCCACTTCGTACTTCGTACCTCGTACTCCCCATTTGCCTCGTACTTCTACTCCCTTTTCTACAGCTTAGGATCAATAGTAGTTTCTTCCTTGACGAACCCCTTGGGAGAGGGCGCGACAGCGGCAGGTTCGGCTGCTGCATCTTTGATGACCACAGCCCTCCCGCTCGTATTGCTGAGACTCACCCCTTTTACCCCTGACTTTTCTGGTGGCAGTCCCTCGCCCACAAGCATATCCCCCAGCCACACATAAAATCCCCCCTTCACTCCAAAGTCCGGGTTCCCCGGAGTCCACGCCACGCGTATGGGTTCTTGATTTTGGGACATATCTGCCGAGTAGATGGTCTCTCCCCCCCACTTCAGGTAGCTCTCTGTGATCGTCAACGTCCCGCTTACAGCGGTACCAGACCCCACCTGCACGTCCAGCCCTTGGTCGGTCTCCCACCCGTTTGCCGCTCCATCTCCCAGAGTGAGAGTCAGGGCGAAAGAAAACCCCCTTGTCAAGTCCGACTCAGCGGACCATGGCGCAACTAGTTTCTTTCCCGGAGCTATAGTCAGCGCGTCCGCCGTTGCTTCCACTCCCTCTTTTTCGGTGGCTGTCTCTACTAGCTTACTCATCGGCAAACTGAACTCTCCTGTGCCCTTGCGCGGTAACCCTGCTGAACGTCCGGCTATCCCTAGTGCCTGTGCCACGTGCCCTGCAAGGAGCAAGTCTCCGCGTTCATTGGGATGCACGTTATCGCTATAAAGACTCGGTACCCCCTTCCCCGGCGTCTCCGTGTTAGCTACATCAATCAACCCTTTGTTGACATCCACCGGTATCACTCTTTTGCTCTTTGCCCACTGCACCAGCCTTTTATTGTAACCGCCCAAGACAACAGCGTAATCCTTGGCAGTATTGTTTATTTTGTCGTCTCTCCACGTGGGAATGGTCAACACCACAATGCGTGCCTTCTTATTCGCCCTGCGTATGGCATCCACGATCACACTCATGTCGCCATTTTTTCTGTCCAAAAGTGCTTTCTCAACCTCTTGGATATGCTTCCCTATCCCATCATTCTTGTCGTCGCGGTCGCTCTTCTTTTTGTCCGAAACTGCTTTTCCCTCCCCCTGAACACGCTTCTCTGTCCCTCTACTCTTGTCAGCGCGGTCCCCCTTCTTTTTGTCCGAAGCTGCTGCTTTTTCCTCCTCCTGAACATGCGCCTCTGCCACCTTTTTCCTGATGGCGGGGGTGTCGCTCAGCAGATCGTTCGTCCCTAAAAGGATAAAGTAAGTGTCCGGCGCATCTCCGTCTATCTTCCTTGGTCCCGTGTATTCTTCATCCAACTTCAGCCAATCGAGTATATCGGTATTATCCAAACGTTTGTTACCACCCCATGTGACATGGTCCCTACCGGATGTCTCGTACGCCCGCTGGCTACTCATGGCACAATGCTTGTTGTTGAACATTTTCCCAATGTACAATGTCTCCGGCTTCACCCCCGCCTTCGCCGCTTCGCGATTACCCGTTTCTATCCCCACTACATCAAACTCTATTCCATTATCGACCAATATTTTGTGCAATGCCCACCGATACGATGGTGAATCATAACCATGCGTGATCGAATCTCCTATAAACATCACATCCCCTAAATTCGACATAGCATTCTTCTTTGCCGATGCTTTCTTGGGGTTATGCGCACCCAAGCAGATACTCGCCATCGCGAGTGCCGCCATTACCGCTGCTCCGTAGATTTTCATGCTCACCATACTACTCCCGATCCCACCGGAACGCAAGGAAAAATTGTTTCATCTGCATCGCAATCCACCATGTCTGTCCCCAAAAATATAATGTTCAGTGCCGTACGATGTTTTTGCAGGGAATATGAAGTAGATAAATGAGGCGCAGCAAGGTTGCGCAGGGGAGTTGGGAGGAAGGAAAACGACAAACACGTATGGAGCACCAATTAATGCCCCCGCACTACGCGGAGCACTCGTACCCCGCATCGGGATTGGCCTTGCGGCGATTACCGGAAAGTCTCTTGGAACAGGGGTGGTCCGTCACGCCCGCGCCGCGTCAACACTCTCACCACACCGCTCCTCTCCCACCTCTCACTCCACTTCCACATATCCTCCACTCCACAGTTTCGCTACTCTGTACTCCCTACTCGCCTCGTACCTCGCGTGCCTCGGGGCGACAGGATTCGAACCTACGACATCCAGCTCCCAAAGCTGGCGCTCTACCAAACTGAGCTACGCCCCGTTGCCCTAACCGGCTACAAAAAAATGGCTCGGGACGGAATCGAACCGCCGACACAGGGATTTTCAGTCCCCTGCTCTGCCAACTGAGCTACCGAGCCAACGTTCAACACCCACGCCGACAGATGCTACACGACAACTTGGCGGTTGGCAAGACAATTCGCACTAAATCAAAGATTTTTTTCTGAATTACGCGTAAAAAGTCACAGCCATCCCAAGAAAAATCCGAGCTTTGTGGTGGGTGGTGTCTTTGAGGCAGGAAGACACGGGGGAGATCAAGTACGAGGTACGAAGTACGAAGTACGAAGTGAAGGAGTGAGGCGCAACGGAGTTGCGCAGGGGAATTAGAAGGAGGCAAAGCCGAAACGATGCGAGGGGGAGTAAATCAAAGTACCCGTGAGGTTGAAGCCCCTTCAGCAAGCAGAGCGTCTGTAACTCGCATGGGGATTAGCATGGCGGCGTTTCCTGAGAATTTTATTGGGACAGGTGTGGGACGGGTGTGGTAAAAAGTACAAAGCACGCAGAGTCATGAGGAGATACTCGCGTGGCACCACCGCCCAGCTCACACGACACATCCCGCCACGACCGTGCTGCCTCAACCCCTTCACCGCCCACACCACTTCCTGCCCTTCACTCCTCCCTTACCCCAACCCGCCTCTCCCCGGCTTTACCACTTCGTACTTCATGTACTTCCTACCACACACGGTGTCTCCTCGCTTCCGTCACGCACGTCTTCCCCGCCACACCCGTACTGCTCACCCCGCCCGCCTCTCCCCGGCTTTGCCACTTCGTACCTCGTACTTCGTACCTCGTACCTCGTACTTCCATTTGCCTCGTACTTGCGGCGAGCGTATGTGGTAAGCA
>CAYWNS010000048.1:0-16084 GCA_964459715.1 uncultured Akkermansia sp. | reverse complement strand
CCAACTTGAGGATGTCTATGGCATCCACGTTTTCCACAAACGCGACGGCATGGGGCACACCCGTGTTCACGAAGTGCACCGGTACGGGAAGGAGCTCGGTGGGCGGCAGAGCATGCAGTTTCATTCCCTGCGGCGTGGTAAGCTGCACGGTGATCGTGCCGTCCGTATGGACCTGCCCAGTGATCATACCGGCGCGCGTCTCGAAGCGCAGTTCCGGTCGGGTACCCCCAGTGAGACGGTACACAAACGCCGTAAAGCAGCGGGCACCGTTGCCGCACATCTCTGCCTCGCCGCCGTCGGAGTTGTAGTAGCGCATGCGAACCTCACCGTCGGCTAAGGCTGGTTCCACGGCAATCAAACCGTCTCCTCCGATGCCGAAACGACGATCACAGAGGCGGGCGATGCACTCGCGCGTGAGGTGACCGCTGAGGGAAAGATCGCGGTTATCGACCATGACGAAGTCGTTGCCCGCTCCGGTCATTTTCGTGAAGTGAAGTTTCATGATGGTTGGTGAGGGTGAGTTTTTCCGGCGATGCCCATGGTGTAGCCATGGAAGACACGTGTGTTGTAAAGGGGTTGGTTCTCGGGCACAGAGTAACCGATATTTTTCCGGATGGCGAGGAAATCAGTGATACCGGCGGCGTCCACTTGATTGAGCTTGGCACCGTGTAGGGAGGCGAGGAGCAGCATCTTGCAATAGGCATCCGCGTTCTCCATGAACCACTCCGCTTCTTCGATGTGGCGCGCCCCGGTGATCACTCCGTGGTTCTCCATGAAAACAACCGAGCTCCGATGGGCGGCTTCGGCGACAGCACGGGCTGTTTCGACCGATCCGGGCGTGCCGTAGGGGGCTAGGGGGATGTGTCCCAAAAAAATGTCTGCCTCGGGGTTGATGCCGTTGGGCGGGGTAAGACCGGCGAAGAGAAACGCGTTGCAGCAGGGAGGATGCGCGTGGATGCAGGCATTGACTCCCACTTCCTTCATCATGGCAATGTGGGTTTTTACCTCACTCGTAGCGGGGCGGCATCCGCAGAGTTGCCCGGCCTTCATATCCACCAGACAAATGTCCTCCACTGTCATGAAGCCCTTCGAGCAGAGTGTGGGAGAGCAAAGCAGCAGGTCCTGCGCCACTCGCACGGAGAGGTTGCCGCCGTTGCCGTCCACGAACTCGCGTTGCCAGAGGCGGTGTCCCATGTCCACCATACGTTCCTTGATCACACGGAGCTCCGGACTCTCAAAGAAGGAGTCGATGTCTTCACGCGTCTGCGGGTTGTATTTCTGCCAAGGAAAGACTTTTTCTGGCAGGGCAGGTTTAATGTACAAATCCGGGTTAGCCATAGGGATCAGAGGATCAGCGAGACGCTCTCGATGCAAGGAACTGCACCGGAGGCGGCACCATTGTATGCCGTGCTGCCCCCGAGTTCAAGTCCATTTTTTCACGGCACAGAAACTTGACCGGAAGCCTGCTCACAAACGCCCCTTTCGTGTCATCCGTTTCATCTCTGAGTTCCCGCGCAGCGAGTGCCACCACAAAAGCAGATTCAAATCCACAGATTGAACTCCGATGCTTCCCCGTCCACGCCTACAGCGCAGCGATTGAGGGACAGCCTTGTACCTCATACCTCATAGGCGCGGGAGAGGAGGGCGGTCGTGAGTTCATCGAGCGAGGAGACACGGGCGAGTTGCGAGCGCAGCTGCTTGGAAGAGGGGAGCCCCTTGGCGTATGCTAGGATTCGGGAACGCATCGTGCGAAGAGTGCATGCTTCATCTCCATAGATGCCACTCTCAAGCGTAAGTTTGACGTGACGCAGGATGAAGGAGATGCGCTGCTGGGGCGTTGGTTCAGGCAGGAGCACACCGGTGCGGAGCAAGTGCTTGGCACGGCGGAAAATCCATGGACCGCGCATGGCTGCGCGACCGATCATCACCCCGGCAAGACCACCGGCATCGCGCTCCCGTAGCACATCCTCGGGCGTCGAAATGTCACCGTTGCCGATGACGGGAACCTGCACTTCAGCGGCGCAGGTGCGGATCATGTCCCAATCTGCCTTGCCCCCGTACTGCTGGGAGCGAGTGCGACCATGGATGGTAATGCGGCGCACACCGGCATCTTCCAAGCGACGACATGCCTCCGGTGCGCAGATGGATTGAGCGTCCCACCCGAGGCGAATTTTGGCTGTAACCGGGCAGTCTGACGCGAGCTCTTGTACCACGCTTTGAGCAATTTTCTGCATGAGCGGAAGGTCTTTGAGCAACGAAGCTCCCCCATTTTTCCCTACCACCTTGGGTACGGGGCAGCCGCTATTGATATCCAAGAAATCGGGGTGCACCGCATCTACAATGGCGCGAGCTGCGCGCGCCATACGTTCCGGGTCTGCTCCGAAGAGTTGCACGCCCACGGGTCGTTCATCCGGAGTGAGTTGTACGTATCTCTTGGTGCGATGCCATGCCTGCAGGACACCCTCGGCAGATACAAACTCCGTTTCTGTTACGTCCGCACCTTCCTCTCGGCATAGCTTGCGGAAAATGACGTCCGACACCCCCGCCATGGGTGCCGAGTACAAACAAAACGTGTTGGGTTCATCCATCGAATACGTGCCTGTCGGAGTCAACAAAATCACCTCCCACAGTTGCGCACTGCGGGAGATGCTTCCGGGAAAAACGAACAATGCATGCCACCGGCGGGCGGCATACCTAAAAGTTACGCCGTCTGAGCAGCGCGCACCTTCTTGATGATAGACGCCACAGTTACCGACGGTCTGGCTCCCGTCTTGAGCCACTTATCCACCTTTTCGAGGTCCAGTCGGTAGTTCACACCCTCCACGAGCGGGTCATAAGTTCCCACTTGGTCTATGAAAGCACCATCGCGCCGCTTATGACTGTCTACAACGATGATCTTGTAGTACGGACGATTCTTTGTTCCTTGACGGGTAAGTCGTATAGATACCATGATGATTTCCGATAGTTAAAACGGAGCGCAGCCACGCTGAAGCGCGGAGCAACGAAGACATACGCTATCACAATGCCCCCCATTTGTCAAGCGTAAAGGAAAAATTGTCTGCGCAAAATTTTCCGCCGACGCTCCGAAGGGGAACGTCGGCGGATGGCTATTCCAATCGCTCCTAAACAATCATCAGAAAGTGAGTTTGACACCGAGTGCGGCGGAGACTTCGTGGGAGTTCCCGCGCAGCACCGTTTCACTGCTGCCGAGGATAGCACTGTCCTGCAATGTCGGCACGGAAAGCGATGCTCCCGCATTGTAGCCCCACCGATTGCGTTTCGCACTGCAGATGCCGTGAAACTCTGGGATTCGCGTGCAGCATAACACCTCGCAGGCAATGCTCTCGTGGTAAATGGTCACGTGTGCGGCAACGTTCATGTTTTTTCGTGTTGGACAGCCGCACCGTGCGGAAGCCCTCGGGAGGAGATCATACGTATTCGGAATACGTAGCTCTCGTGTGCTAACATGCTGATATTGAGAAAGTATAAAAATGGCAACTATACGAATTTTAGCGGTTGGAGGAGGATATGGCATCTGCGCCACCCCTTGAAAAAAAGAACATAAAAATTTTGAATATGCGCTTGACACACGTATTCCGAATACGTAGCACCACACGCAGCGATATCCCAGATAATCATTTAGTATCAAACATTGAGAAGGAAGTGCACCGTTTTGTCGGGAGATGATGCGCAAGGGGGGTTTGAGCGAATTATCTGCTTGCGCGCAGGCGTGGGAAGTGTTATTATGCGGTCCGGATAGTGATGAACAGAACCATCAGAACACCCATGCAAAGAAGTACTCATCGATGGATTAGACCTCTCGTGGTTTGCGTGATGCTTGTACTTGCCTTTGCGGCAGGATGGCAATATCATGACGGCGTCATGAAGGTGCTGGGTGGTGGGCTGCAGGCAAGGGAATTGCGCCCGGCGCACTGCTCTAACGGCATATTTTCTCTCATGGAGGCTGCTGCGGCAGGGCGGGAAAAACTTGTGCTTAAGCGACTTAAACAGGGCTACAACATCAATGATCACAACGAGATGGGGCGAACCCCGCTGCACTTGGCCACACTGGGAGGACATGTGGCAGTGGTGAAGTTGTTGTTGCGAGAGGGGGCGGACGCTCTCGCCAAGGACAAAGAGGGACGAACTGCGGTGGAGCTAACGCAAGACGCGAAGCTTCTGAAAGTACTGCGCGAGGCGGGAATAGCGCGGGAGCATGAGCTGGAGGTCTTTGCCCAGCTGCGGCAGGGGAATGACGCGCCGCTGAAGGAGGCGTTGGCTAAGGGGATGAGTCCCAATTGTATGGATGGGGAGGGGAAGTCGTGTTTGCTGGCGGATGCGGCGGAGCAGGGGGATGTGCAGACCGTTGAGTTGTTGCTTAAGGCAGGGGCTAGGACTGATGTGAGGCGTAGGGACGGAAAGACCCCGCTGCATTTGGCAGCCGGGGTGGGAGCCGTGCAGGTCGTCCAAGCGTTATTGGACGCGGGTGCCGATCCGTGGGCGGAAGGGGGCAACGGGGCGACCCCCCTGCATGAGGCAGTTTGGCACGCGAAGACGGAGGTGGCAAAGGTGCTGTTGCCGTACTATAAGGAGAAGAATTACAGTCCGCACGGGGGGTGGTCCGGGACGCCGGTTGCCATGGCTATCAATCGGGGGCGGGTGGATATACTGCGGGAGATGCTGCGGGCGGGGATTCGGGTTAATGACTCGCTATTCGCCGATGAACCGCTGCTCATCCTTGCCGCAAGAAAACAGAGTGAGGAGATGGTGAAGCTTTTGTTGGATGCGGGGGCTGATAAGGGAGCGAGAGATGCCCGAGGGAAGAGTGCCGCCGACTATGCCAATGAGTCGCTTAAACCAATTCTGCGTTGATGCCTGAGCTATGCACTATTCCATACTTGCTATGAATATACGAGGTTTTTTCATTGTCCTGATGTCGGTAATGTTGCTGCGGGTGGCGGCGGCAGATGGAGTGAATCTGCGGGGTGAGGTGCCGAAGATGACCGATTACTCGGGGATCAATAGGGGAGACCCGGAGCAAAAGTATCGGCACCGTACGTTTCGGGCGTATTTGCCGAATGAGGAGGTGAGGAGGCGGATGAAGACGAAGAATTATTCGCTGTTTGAGAATCCAACGGGGATTTTTTTTACGGCGAGGGAGAGGGTGGTGTTGACGCTCTCGGGGACGAGGGGACACGCAGCGGCTCTGATTGTAAGGGATTTCGATGTGGGGGGGACGCATGATGTGTACCAGCTGCGAGAGGGGGAGAATGCTATCAGTATCAAGAATCAAGGGTTGGGGTATTTCGATTATAGAGATGCTGACCCGGCGGCGGTTCCGGCGGTGGATGTGACGATCGTGGGTGGAAAGATAAACGGGGTGTTTACACGGGAGGATAACGCGGAGACGTGGAAGAGGTTGCTGCAGAATGCGAAGTGCAATATCCTCGATCTGCTGGGGGAGCGGTGTCAGTTGACGTACGATGTGGGATCGCTGCGGAAGTATTGTCCGACGAGGGGTCCGGAGTTGCTGGAGTTGTATGACCGCATTATCGAGTTGGAGCAGGATGAGGTGATGGGATGGGGTTTGGATGGGTCGCATCCGGGGAATCATATTCATGGGCGAGTGCAGTGGAGTGGGTTTATGCACGCGGATGGTTTGGGTGGGGCTTTCCATGTGAACACAATGAGTATATTGGCGGATGTGGATCAGCTGCGCAAGAGTTCGTGGGGTGTGGGGCACGAGTTCGGGCATGTCAACCAGACGCGTCCGGGGATGTTGTGGCATGGGACGACGGAGATTACGAATAATATCTGCTCGGCTTGGGTGGATTACCAACTGGAGCCGTCGTATAGCCGACTTGAGCATGAGATGTCGGCTAATGCCGATGGGGTGAGGATGCGTGGGGGGAGGCTGGATTGTTTCGTGAATAGCGCGGTGGTGAAGCGTCAGCAGTGGCTGTTTCAGAATGGACCGGATGCTGGGCTGGGTAAGCCTTTGACGCAGTATAAGGGAGGCGATGTGTTTGTGGCGTTTGCTCCTTTCTGGCAGCTTATGCTCTACAACACGGTGGCGCGTGGGAATAGGACGTTTTACCCGAGGATTTACCACGATGTGCGAGCGACAGACGAAAAGGGGATGACGAATGGGGAGTTGCTGGTGAGGTTTATGAGGCGGGTGTGTGATTCGGCGAAGTTGAATTTTGGTGAGTATTTTGTGAAGATCGGGATGGCGGCTCCGGTCGATCGGGAGGTGGATGATTACGGTAAGGGGTTTATTACGGTGACGGAGGGGATGGTGCAGGAGATGTTGGATTATGTGGCGAAGTATCCGAAGCCGGATTCGGATGTGATTTACTATATCTGTGTGAATAATGTGGATATTTTTCGGGATAGGCTGCCGGTGGAGGTGTCACCCGGGGCTCCGAAGATTGAGTTGCCGGTGAGTCAAGTGGATATTCCGGGGGATGCTTGGAAGAATGCGGTGGCGTTTGAGGCGTATCGCGGGAAGAAGTTGCTGCGGGTATCGGTGCGGGGGTTGAATCATGAAGATAATGCGACGACCACGGTGATATGTCCGCCGGAGACGGATTGCATTAAGGCGGTGCAGTGGGATGGGGAGAGGATTACGGTGGCGCGTTTATCGGATGACCCGGAGGTGCGCAAGGAGTGGGAGAAGCAGTTGAAAGTGAGTCGGCTGTTCCGCGCGATCCGAGGGGGTAAATTGAAGGAGCTGAAGCGTGGGCTGGCTGGGGTGGATGTGAATGGGGTGGTGTCGGAGAAGGGGGATAGTCTGCTGTCGGAGGCTATTTTGCAGAAGAATGGGGAGGCGGTGAAGGTGCTATTGGAGGCAGGGGCAAATCCCAATGAGCGGCGGAAGGATCAAAAGTACGTATTGCATGTGGCGGCTGGGTTGGATGAGGCGGAGGTCGTGGAGATGTTGCTGGGGGCAGGTGCTGACCCGATGGCGCGCTCTAGGAATGGGAGCTACGCTATCCATGAGGCGGCGTGGACTAAGAGCATTCACTCGCTGCAAAAGTTGCTCCCCTGTTACAAGAAGGATAACTTTAACCCAGACGGCGGGATCAATGGGTTGCCAGTGGTGATGGCTATGGAGAGAGGTCATAACCCGCAGATGCTCGCGGAGTTTATTAAGGCAGGGATGGATGTGAATGATGAGAGGTTCTCGAAAGTGCCTTTGCTCACGCTTGCGGTGAAGTTGAAGAGCGAGGAGATGGTGCAGATGCTTCTCGATGCCGGGGCGGATAAGGGGGCGAGGGACGCCCAAGGAAAGAGTGCCGCTGATTACGCGGAGGGGGAGATGAAGGAGAGAGTGAAGTAGGGAAGAGGGAATAGGAGGTACGAAGTGACGAAGCCGGGGAGGGACGGCTGTAGTGGGCAATGGCAATGGGGGTGCGCGGGGAATGAGAGGTACGAGAGCCTTGGGATGGGGGCGACAACGAAACGTTTTTTGTGTTAGTTGTGTAGAAAAGGGTGGAGTTTCCACGTACTAGTAACGGAGTGCGGGAGATGACCGCGAAGAGATATTGAGAACGTAGGTATGGGGAAAAAAGTTATCAAGATACTCGTTGCCTTGCTCATTGTTGCCTTGGGTGTAGGCGTTTGGATATGGAACACGTCGGCGCGTCAGTCCGGGAAAGTTCGTTTTGTGACTACGACCGTGGCGCGGGGAGACTTCGTCAACAAGGTGCAGGCTACCGGCACCCTCGAGCCGCAGGAGCTCGTGGATGTCGGGGCACAGGTAACGGGAGAGATTAAGGAATTTGGTACGGATGTAAACGGCAAGCGCATCGACTACGGCAGCGAGGTTAAGTCGGGGCAACTGTTGGCACGAATCGATGACACGTTGGTGGAGTTGGATATCACGCGTGCGCAAGCGGCGGTGGCGCAGGCAGAGGCGCAGATACTGACGGCAGAAGCGGCGGTGGCGCAGGCAGGAGCGAATGAGGCGCAAGCACAGGCGAATAAAAACAAGGCGGACCGGGATATGGCGCGAGCCAAGGTGCTGGGTGTGGGAGACGCGCTTTCGCAGATGGAATACGACCAATACATCAACGCGGCGGAAAGCACTGCGGCGGCACTTCAGAGCGCGCAGGCACAGATTCAGACGGCGAAAGCACAACAGGCGAGTGCCGCAGCGCAGCTGCAGAGCGCACAGGCGCAGCTTGCCCGTGAACTTCGGAACCGCGATTACACCCGCATTACCACCCCGGTGGACGGTACGATTGTGGTGCGTCAAGTCAATGTCGGGCAAACTGTGGTGAGCAGTATGAACGCGACCACACTATTTCTCGTGGCACGGGACCTGACGCGTATGCAGATATGGGCTAGTGTGAACGAAGCGGACATCGCGAAGGTGCACCCGGGGCAGGAGGTGCGCTACACGGTGGATGCCTTGCCGAATGAAACCTTTACCGGCAAAGTGAATAAAATACGCCCGAACGCCACGATGGCGTCCAACGTGGTCACCTACATCGTGGAAGTGGATGTAGAAAACCCAGAGCGTAAGCTCCTGCCATACATGAGTGCCAATGTGAACTTCATTGTTGAGGAGTTCAAGGATTGCCTGATGGTAGCCGACGCGGCGTTTGACTACCGACCGCCACCCACGCTGATACAACCCGGCACAAAGCCACAGCGACCCGGTGAGGCAGAAGCCAAAGATGCGACCTTGCTCTGGAAACGGGCGGGGGATTACGTGGTGTCTGTGCGCGTGGTACGGGGCAGAGACGATGGCACGCGCAGCGTCGTGACCCCGGCGGAGGGAGAAACGTTAGAAGCGGGGGACGAGCTGGTGACACGGGTCGTACCGGGGGAGGAGGAGCAGGAAGCCTCCCCGCAAAGCGGGAAAAACCTATTTGGCATGAATCGACCGAAACGGCGGGAGCGATCCACCGGCGGGGCGGAGCCTAAGCCCGGGCAGGACGCGAAGGGCGGCGGGCACCATGGACCACCGCCGCCACCCATGTAATACGACAGGAGAACGCCCGTGATCGAGTTGCGTAACATCACCAAGGTGTACCACTTGGGAGAGATTGACCTACCGGTACTTAAAGGAATATCCCTGAGTATTGCGGACGGGGAGTTTGTTTCGCTCACGGGAGCGTCCGGCAGTGGGAAGTCGACCTTGATGAACATCCTCGGCTGCTTGGACCACCCGAGCGGCGGGGAATATCTGCTGGATGGGCGCGATGTGGCGGGACTGAATGCCGACGAACGAGCAAGACTGCGTAACGCGCGCATCGGCTTTGTCTTCCAGAACTTCAACCTATTACCGCGAACCACGGCGTTGGAAAATGTGATGATGCCCGCATACTATCAGCATCCTGTGGCATCGACGGCGAAGGTGCGGGCACGCGCGCTGGAATTGATACGCCTCGTAGGGTTGGAGGACCGGATGCACCACACACCCGCGCAGCTTTCCGGCGGACAGCAGCAGCGCGTGGCGATTGCGCGTTCGCTCATCAATTCGCCGGGGATTTTGCTCGCCGATGAACCCACCGGTAACCTCGATTCTACCACCTCCGTGGAGGTGATGACTATGTTCCGAGAGCTGAACCGAGGGCAGGGGATTACAGTTATCATTGTGACGCATGATCCGAAGACGGCGGCGTTTACGGATCGCGCCATCAACATGAGCGATGGTCTCATCCTCGAGGGGGTATCCGAAGAATTGACAGCCACCCTCCGTAAATGAAACTCAGCACGTTATTTTTGACATGTCTGCGCGGATTGGTACGTAATCCGTTGCGTGCGGCATTGACGGTGCTGGGTATTGTCATCGGTATCGCGGCTGTGGTCGCTATCATGGAGATCGGCGAGGGTTCCAAACAGCAAATAGCCGACAGATTTTCTAACTTGGGAGCGGATGTGGTCAATGTCCACGCGGCATCAATTAGCACCTCCGGTGTCAACAGCGGGATGGGTGGGCGAGCGTCACTTTACCCGTCGGACGCAGATGCCATCATGCAGGAATGCCCCGCTACGGTCGTGTCGGCATCGCCCTACGTTCGAGCTTCCGGGCAGGTGATTGTGGGGAATTCGAACTGGAGTCCCAATTCGATCAAGGGGGGCAATGAGTACTATTTGGGAATTGAGGGCTGGGAGGTGGAAAAGGGCAGCCCCTTCTCTGCAAAACAGGTGGACGAAGCTGCCCGTGTGTGCCTGATCGGCAAAACGATTGCCGAAAAGCTTTACCCCGGGCAAGACCCTATCGGGCAGGACATACGCATCAAAGATGTCGCGTTTACGGTGATTGGGGTGTTGGCACCCAAGGGGGCTGACGGGATGGGAAATGACCAAGATGACTGCCTCATACTTCCGTGGACGAGTATACGTATGAGACTCATGGGTGCTTCCGGAGCAGCGACCATTTCTAAGGGGGGGGCCGCAAACAATACGAACAAGGTTTCTGCCACTTCAACTTACTCCACCACAGGAGTGAATTTTTACCCCGGATGCGATTTGGAGCCATACTCCGGGGCACCGCATCCCCTGCGTACCCGTACGGTGGACGCGATACTCGTGAAAATCCGCAGCAAAGAGAGTGCCACGCCCGCGATGGATGAGATGACGCCGGTGCTGCGCCGACAGCATAAGCTAGAACCCGGGGTGCTGGATGACTTTGAGTTGAGGGATCGGACGCAGTTTATTAAGATGGTGACCGGCACGAGCGAAACGATGAGCAGGTTGCTCATTGCCGTTGCCATGATTTCTCTCGTCGTGGGCGGCGTAGGTATCATGAATATCATGATGGTATCTGTTACGGAGCGAACGCGTGAGATTGGATTGCGAATGGCAGTGGGAGCTCGCCCCCGGGATATTATGCAGCAATTTTTGTTGGAAGCCGTGTTGTTATGTCTGGCAGGGGGACTGATCGGGATTGCCGTCGGGCGAGTGGCTTCGGAGTTGGTGAGTAAGCATAACGGCTGGCCGGTGGCTACTTCACCCATGGCTATGGTACTCGCCGTGAGTGTCGCCGGCATCATCGGCATTATCTTTGGCTGGTATCCCGCATTCAAAGCATCTCGCCTAGATCCTATCGATGCGCTTCACCACGAATAATTTGCAAGTATTTTATGTCTAGAATATTTTTTCTGTTCCTCGCGGTGATCTTTGTTCTGACGGGCTGTAAGCTTGGTCCCAACTTCACAGGTGCACCGGATGTCGGTTTACCCGCCACTTGGGTGAATCAACTGCCGCCGTCTGCCGGTACGAACGATGCGCAGCAATGGTGGGAGCATTTTGGCGATCCGCAGCTTTCGTCGCTTATCGCGCGAGGGTTGGCGGCGAATCCGGATGTGGTTACGGCGATGCTGGCTATCGCGCGGGCGGAGACGGAGGTGCGTTCCGCGCGGGCTTCGCTGTTGCCGTCGGTGGGGGCGAATTTCGGTGCTTCAAACGGCGGGAGTTTTGACACATCGACCTCGCACGGGCAGTGGAGCGGGGGTCTGTCCGCATCGTGGTCGCCCGATATTTGGGGGAGCACTAGGCGAGAGGTCGAAGCGGCGGTGGCTGCCCTTGGATCGGCACATGCGGCGGAAGTTGCCACGCGTACTGCCCTCGCTTCCGGCATCGCAACAGCCTATTTCGATTGGATTTCTGCCACGGAAAGTCTCCGTACTGCCCGCGAACAGCTCGCTTACCAACAAAAAACCTTTGATATTGTGCAAAAGCGAGTCAACACAGGCTTCCAGAATCGCTTGGACTTGGAGGAAGCCCGCGTAGCCATCGCCAACACACGTGCTCAAATTCCCTCGTACGAGGCAAATATCCTGACCTGTCGCAACACGTTGGCGACTCTCTTGGGTACCACACTGGACCAAGTGCAGTTGCGCATGCCATCATCGACAGTAGCCAACCGCATCCCTCGCGTTCCTACGGGGCTGCCCTCCGAATTGTTGCGAAGACGACCGGACATCGTCCAAGCGGAGTATAATTTGCATCGCGCCACGGCATCCGTCGGTGTGCAGGTAGCTAACCTCTTCCCTCATCTTTCGCTCACCGGCAGTGCTTCTGCCGCCTCGGGGTCGGATTTTTCAGATTTTTTCCGGGACGCGGGGTGGAGTCTGTCCGCATCGGTGGCTCAGACGATATTTAACCGAACGCAGCTGCGGGGGAATGTGCGCCTGGCGCGGATTGCGCGTCTGGAGAGCGCGCAGACGTACCGTAAGACGGTGCTGGCGGCTTTCGCTGAGGTAGAGGACTGTCTCACGGATTATGCCCGGCTGATGAATCAGCTGCCGCAGTATGAGGCAGCCGCTGTGTCGGCGCGTGAGGCGGCTACTCTCTCTCTGCGGCTTTATAATTCCGGGTATTCCGATTATCTCAATGTGGCAACGGCGGAACGCGCGTGGCTGAATGCCCGGCTGGGGGTGATATCGGCACGGCAGGAGGTGCGTGGGGTGCTTGCAAGGCTCGTTACGGCGATGGGAGGAAGCTATTAGGGGAGCCATTAGGGGGGAGAGCCGCTGCCGAGGTGGAGGCTTGTCTCACGGAGTATGCCCGGCTGACGAATCAGTTGCCGCAGTACGAGACCGCCGCTGTGTCGGCACGGAAGGGCATGAAAGTAGTAAAGTGAGAAGATTTAATAGGATACATGTCGTTCATCTCGCAGTTGAGCAGACCACCCCGGGAAGGATCGATGACATCCGTCCATACCTTTGTATTGCTCTGGGACAGAGCTTCGCCATCGAGTGACTCTCCCCAAGCAGTGAAAGTATAGGGGACGGTGTCGGCAGGTGACCGCTCGCTGCGGTTTATGGACTCCTCCGGAGATTATCGACTCGGGGTAGCTTCAATAACTACCACTTGGAATGGGGTCAGTTTGAGCACGGTAGGTTTACCCACTTGGACGGCGTCCGGGAGCTTATCGCCTTTGGGAGAGGAGAGAGCGTACACGATGGGTGCGCCTGCCGGGAGCTCGAACACGGAAGCGGGGTCGAAGGAAAATTCCTGTGGTTGGGAGGAGGGGTTGCGGAGGGTCAGGATGCCCTTTTTCGGAGACCAAGCGGCAAAGCCGTAGACTTGGAGGGAAGCGGGGTCGCCGCCCACCCAATGGGAATCCACGAGGATTTCGGCGTTAGCTTTTGTCCATTTAGCCGCAGCCGCGAGCATATTCCATTCCTCTTCCTTGAGCATAGATGGGGTGATGTAGAGTTCCTGCATTTGAGTACCCAGACCGAAGCCGCTCCAGATTTCGTTTTCTAGGTCGTCTCCCTCAGTGGTCATGAGCCCGCGAGCTCCCTTGTTGTAAATAACGCCGTGGGTCATGAGCGAATTGATGGGGAACAGCGGGGATGTAGCGACATTGTTGGCGTATATTTGCGAATCCCGGAAAGTAATCCACTGGTTACGTTCGCTGCCCTCACCGCAGAACTCGTGGTCCCAGTTACCGCGCCAGATCGAATCGGCGATACTGAACCAGAACGGCGATGCCCAAGTGCCGGTTGTCAGGTTGATGTAGAGGTCGGGGCGTTCGTCGCGCAGCTCCTCGATCAGGGCAATGATCGCCTCAAAGTCGGAGCCGAACTCGGAACCTTCCACCGGGGCAGCTTCGCTGGAAGTACCGTCCAGCTTAAAGTGGTTGATTCCGTTTTCGCGGATCATGTGTAGACACACATCGCGGAAATATTCGTAATACTTGGGACCGGAGAGGGCAAAGCCTCTTTCATTCGTTTCGTATTTACCTTCTGCGGCAGCCAGACGCCTTTCTCTCGGTCCGCCGTAGCCGCCCCACGGGGAAAACCACACGCCGGGCGAAGCACCGTAACTCTCCGCTAATTTGCGGATGTTGCGGAATTCATTGGGCAGCCCCTTGTGGAATTTCCACAGCGTATTTGTGTCATCCCACCCGTCATCAAAGAGGAAAGAATCCATCTCGACACCGCGTTTTTTCACCAGCTCCTCCCCGAAAAGTCGCACGGTATCCATGGCAGCCTTCTCATCGTAGGGAGTGAAATAACTGATGTCATACCACGTGTTGTAGTTCAGAAAGGGAGAATAAGCGCGGGCGCGCTCGGCGTTCAGGTAATCCAGCTGGAAGGTGCGACGCAGCTGACTCGGCACACAGAAGCCGAGGACGGCAGAGAAGTGACCTTCCGCGCGCCTCGGAATATCTGTCTTGCGCACCAGCGAGCAGGTAAAACCGGCATCTGACACCTCGCCGAGCCCCATCGGGTGCTCCATCCCGGCGAACAAGCGGTTACCGGATGCCACGACCGGGGCACCCTTGACCTTGCCTTCGACGCGCGCTTCCTTCGCCTGAATATCCAGCAAGGTCACCTTTCGCAGCGGCATCGCACCCTGCTGCGCTGCCACATCCAACCCGACACGCACGTACGGCTTGCCTTCCCGCAGCTCCAGCCACCACGTCAGCTTTGTTCCATCCGCCGGGAGGGCGAAAGGCACCTTGATTCGGCTCCCATCGATGCGCTCCACCAGCCTCCGCGCGTCTTTCTGACCCTCCAGCTTTTCTGTCACGATTTCACCGCAGAGCAAGTCCCCTGCCGTCAGTAAATGGCTCGTATCCGCCACTTTCGTCGTCGAGCAGGCTTCGTCCGTAACCGTGTCCAGCACGGTCAGGCAGAAAATGTTCTTGCCGAGGCTGTACGTTCGCCCGTTCACTTTATCGACGATGGACACATTCACGAGCTTGCGTCCGATTTTTTCTACTATTACGGAGATCAATTCATTTTGGAGCATCGCAGTATTTTCATTAGAGGTTGTGTGACTTACCGCGCCTACCGAGGAATCATGACCTTGCCCGGCGACATACGCCGCACACCGACATCCCCGACACCGCAAGGCCTGTTATGCTACGATAAGAGGTCATGCCCCATTATGCCACAACATTTCCCCCGTTCAAGCGCAAAGAGGAGGGGGAAGGAGGTGCCGGGCGGGAAAAGGGGGAGGGAGAACGACCGTAGGGGGCGAGGCAGAAGCCAAGTACGAAGTACGAGGTACGAAGTACGAAGTAGAAATTTGGCGCAACTCCGTTGCGCGGGAGATGGCTGCAAAGCTGGAACAGTAATGCGGGGTGATGCAGTGCGGGCCGTGTGTGGCGAGGAAAGCGTAGGGGGTTTGGGGGAGTGGGCGAAATGGGAGGGCGAACAAGGGGCAGGGAGGGGAGAGGGGAGGGAGAACGACCGTGGGGGGCGGGGCAGAAGCCAAGTACGAAGTACGAGGTACGAAGTACGAAGTAGAAATTTGGCGCAACTCCGTTGCGCAGGTGGGAGCGGAGAACGCAGAGCACCTGAAACCCGCGTGAGGATTAGCATCACTGCGGTGTTTTTCGAGAATTTTCTTGGGACGGGTGGGCACAGTTATGGTGGTGAGATATTTTCTTGAAAGGTCATTGCCTCCCAGTGCGTACTTTATGTGGTACGCGTTTTGGCGTGCTGACACCATGAATATGCTTATACCATGAATACGCGATCATTCTACAGAACCATGATGAGGGCAGTGGGTTGTGCCGTGCTGTTGGCAGGGGCGTCCCTTTGGGCGCAGGATCTCGGTGTGAGTGCCGCGCAGGCAACACATGAAAAAAACATATCGGTGAAGGATACGGCGGCTGTGCAGCCGCGTCCGGCTGGGAGCGTTTATATGGGGGGATTCCGAGCACCGAAGATTGAGAATGTACGCGTAGCGGTGATAGGTTTGGGGGAGCGGGGAGCTTGGCAGACATATCAATTTGCGGCAATTCCGCACTGTGAAGTGGTGGCGGTGTGCGATTTATTCGAGGACGCGACGAAGAAGACGGCAGACTGGCTGGAGAAGCACACCGGGAAACGACCGGCGGAGTACAATAAGGAACGCGATGCCTACAAGAAGATGCTCGCCGAGGTGAAACCGGACGCAGTGATTATCAATACCCCGTGGGAGACGCACGCGCAGATGAGTATCGACGCGATGGAGAGCGGAGCGCATGCGTTTGTGGAGGTGCCGCTGGCGATCACGCTGGAGGATTTGTGGCGTGTGGTGGACACCGCCGAGCGGACGAAAAAGCATTGCATGATGCTGGAGAACTGCAACTACGGGCGCAATGAGCTCATGTTTTTGAACA
>CAYWNS010000047.1:0-16128 GCA_964459715.1 uncultured Akkermansia sp. | reverse complement strand
TGGCGTGGCGCGCGGGGGCTCAGGTGTCCAACATGGAATTTGTGCAGTTTCACCCCACCACCTTTTACAATCCGAAGAGCACAGATCGGGAAGGGCTTACCTTCCTCATCTCGGAAGCCGTGCGTGGGGAAGGGGGTATCCTTCGGGGGCCGGACGGGCAGGAGTTCATGCACAAATACGACCCGCGCAAGAGCTTGGCACCGCGTGATATTGTCGCGCGGGCTATCAACAGCGAGATGCTGCGTACAGGGCATCCGTGCATGTATTTGGACATGACTCACAAGCCTGCCGGATTCATGGCGGAGCGGTTTCCGTACATCTACGAGACCTGCAAGAGCTACGGAGTGGACGCCGAGCGGGAGATGATACCCGTGGTGCCCTCGGCTCATTACCAATGCGGGGGAGTGAAGACGGACACCAATGGGCAAAGCAGCCTGCGCGGACTCTTTGTGGCGGGAGAGTGTGGATGCACGGGGCTGCACGGGGCGAATCGCCTCGCCAGCAATTCTTTGCTGGAGTGTGTGGTCGTGTCGAAGCGGGCACTTGCCACCATGCTCAAGAGGCTGCCGTTGGCGCACGCGACAGAGGAGTATCCCATCCCGGAGTGGAAACACGGAGACCGCGTGCCGCAGGATGATCTCGCCATCCTGTACCACTGCTGGGATGAAGTGCGACGCACAATGACGGACTACGTGAGCATTGTGCGCACGAACCACCGCTTGCAGCGGGCGGCGACACGACTGCGCAATATCAACCGCGAGATAGCGGAATACTACTGGGGATACCGGGTTACACCCGAAATTTTGGACTTACGCAATCTCGCTCTGACCGCTTCACTCATCATTGACTGCGCGATACGGCGACAAGAGTCCCGAGGGTTGCATTACAACCTCGACGCGCCAGAAAAGCTGCGGCATCCGAGTCCCACGATTTTGCATAACGGATGAGTAGACGCCCCGCCATATTACCCCGCGTTTTCCCCCTGCTCCCGCTCGTTCTGTTGCTCGCAGTGGCGGGGGAGTGCCTCGCGGTGGGAATCAGTGGACAAAGGACGACGCAGCGCAAGGGGGAACGCGTGAAACAGCCGGTTTCATACGAGCCTGTACCGACGCAGACCCGGGTGGTGAGCAAGGAGAAGTTACGGGAGATGGCAATACGGAATGGACCGCTGCGACCGCAGATCGACCAGAGCAGGCGGAAAAACTTTCCCGACCCCAAAAAACATCCCACACCTCGGCGGCGCGGCGCGTTTCCATGGCATTTCGATATTACGGCAACCTACTTCTTTATCGGGGAACGGGCTACCGCGCGCAATCCCGTACCGAATACGGCATCCAGTTGGGACAACGCGTGGGATGATAATTACGGAGGCTACGATGATCCTGACCCCAAAAAGCGAGACCCGATAACCTTCGCGCCGACCGGCTTTCGCCCCCAGCTCAATCCGTTTTACGTGGCACTGCCGTACAACGACATCGATCGTGGCGGTCCCAAGCCGGAGGCAGCCAAGGTGATACCGTGGTATCGACGGGACAAAGGGGGGAAGTACGAGTCGGTATGTCGCGGCTCGTGGGTGCAGATCTATTACAAGGGGCGGTACTGTTTTGCGCAGTGGGAGGATTGCGGACCTTTCTTCACGGATGATTGGGAGTATGTGTTTCAGGGGAAACGCCCGCGCAATGTGCACAACAACTGTGCCGGTATCGATATATCCCCGGCCGTGCGTGACTATTTGCGGATTCCCGGCGGCAGCGCGGTTGTCCATTGGCGTTTTGTCGATTTTTCCCTTGTTCCGGGTGGTCCGTGGGCACGGTACGGGAAGGATAATCCCTTTGTGAATCCTGCCCTCAAGGAGGCCATTCGCAAATACAGCCTCAAGTACAACATCAGAACCTCTGCGACATCTCCGAAAAAATAAGCGGTATATGTTTGATTCCATTATATTTGACTGGTCCGGCACGTTGTGCGATGATCTCACACTCACCCTGCAAGCCACGAATCATGTGATTGGGCAATACGGGTTGCCGCCGCTGGATCGAAAGAGCTTTCGCGAAGAGTTTCAGCTGCCGTACCCCAACTATTATTCGTGGAAGACACCGGGTATACCCATCGAGGAGCTCGAGGCACACTACCGCAACATGCTGAATTCCCCGGAGGCGGTACCCGTTGCCGTGATACCATACGCGCGTGAGTTCTTGGAGTTTTGTCGTGCTCGTGGCATCCGCTGCTTTATCCTCTCGAGTATGGATACTACCGCCTTTAATCGCCAAGTGCGAGAGCAGGGACTGTATTCGTTTTTTGAAGCCTTTCACACGGGCATCCTGAACAAGAAGGAGTACATCCATGAACTCATCGCCCGGCATGACCTAGATGTGCAAAAGACCGCCTTTATCGGGGATATGCAGCACGATATGCTGGCTGCTCACAGTGCCGGGGTCTGTGCCATCGGGGTGCTCACCGGTTACAACAACGCGGCGCAATTGCACGAAGCGCAGCCCGACTTGGTGGTGCCTCACCTCGGGGCATTGCAAGCACTCATGCAGCGGTGCCCGAGCAGACTTCCCCGCGATTCGGTGCGGCTGCACGCGCTGGCTTTCACTTGCCGCTTAGGTGTTTCGGACGAGGAACGCGCCACACCGCAGCCGGTCCGCGCCGAGGTCTCCTTCGTTCCCCCGCGCCCTTTCTCGGAGATGCACGACAGTCTCGCCCGCACCATCGACTACGACGCACTTTCCCGGAGGCTCATCGCACTGGCACAGGGGGAGCCAACTTGTCTTTTGGAAACACTTGCCCACAAATTCGCCGCCTGCTGTGTGCGGGAATTCGGCGCGCTCGAAGCTACAGCCACACTCCGCAAGTACGCACTTCCTAACACCGAATCCGTCTCCGCCCGCGCCCACGCGGGTGCTGTTCTGAAAAAATGAAACGCGCTTAGAGGCGCGCCGGGTTTGGTCGTGGGAAGACGCGGGGGTGATCAAGTACGAAGTGAAGGAGATAGGCGCAACGGAGTTGCGCAGGAGAGTTGGAAGGAGGCAAGACCAAGGGGTGGTGAGAAGGTAGAAATTTTCGAAGGGAGGCAAACAAAAACCCCCCGCACCCCGCAACCGGGGTGACACGGCGAATCCTCACGACGAATGCGGTTAGCCGAGACTTAATCGAGGCTACGGCGGGAGTAAGTGGTATACTTGCTCTGGTAACCGAGTTCTTCCGGGAGCTCAGAGAAACCGGACCAAGTATTATACTCCTTGAGACCATTGCGTCCGCAACTGCCCTGATAGGGCGGACGGTAGGTGCACTTGTACGTGGGAGCCCAGAAGGTCAGCATCTCGTAAAATCCGTAACCTATACGGGTGAAAGTACGAGAGAAGCCTTCCACGATTCCGACCGAGTACCCCGAATAGTCACCCTCGCGGTCTTGCCAGCGCAGCATGGTGACGGGCAGTTCCTCAATTCCCCAGATGATATTACCAACCGCGCGACCTAACTTGCGGGTCGCCGTGTACTCTGAAGCAGGAGGAGCTTGGATGTCGGCATAAACCGAACCCACCATCGTCATGAACAAAGCTGAGAGAAGTATGCGCTTCATGGTAGTAGGAGGTATAGCACATTCCGCCCCACCCTGCAAGCCAAAAATCTCTTTTTTGCAGATTTTTTTGCAGATTTTTGGGAAAAATATTCAGCACCCGACAGCAAGCGGCTTTCTTCGTTTCCACCTGCGCAACCTCACAGCCGTCCCAAGAAAAATACGAGCTTTGTGGTGGGCGATGGCTTTGCGGCAGGAAGACACGGGGGAATGGAAGTACGAGGTACGAAGTACGAAGTACGAAGTGAAGGAGATAGGCGCAACGGAGTTGCGCAGGGGAGTAGGAAGGAGGCAAAGCCGGAATGATGTGTGGGGAGAAAATCCACGCACCCGTGGGGTTGAAGCCCCCTCAGTACGCAGAGCATCTGTAACCCGCATGGAGATTAGCATCGCAGCGATTCTCAAAAATTTTATTGGGACAGGCGTGCTCGTACTTCTTGTTCTTCGCCACGTCCGTCCCGCAATTACCCCACCACCACACACCCTTTCCCTGCCTCTTACCCCACGCCTACCCCACTCGCCACTCCCCGGCTTTGCCACTTCGTACTTCCTTTCTCTTGGACTTGCCTGAGGCGGGTAGATCGTGTAAAATACGCGGTGGTGCAGGAGATAGACTACAACGAGCGACCGTTTCTTGTATTTTGGGAAATAACGCGGGCATGTGCGTTGGCGTGTAGGCATTGTCGCGCGGTAGCCCAAGCGAAAGCGCATCCGCAGGAACTCACGCGGGAGGAGGCGAGGAAACTTGTGGCGGATATACGGGAGCTGAACCCGGTCATGCTGGTATTGACGGGGGGAGACCCGATGATGCGGCGAGACCTGCCGGACATCATACGCGCGGCGAGAGACACGGGGCTGCACGTCGCCCTCAGTCCCGCCGCCACACCACTCTTGTTGCGGGCAGACTTCGGGGCGTTGAAGGAAGCCGGGGTACGCAGCATGAGTCTCAGCTTGGACGGAGCGAGGGCGGAGACCCACGACCGCTTTCGGGGAGTACCGCATACCTTTGAACGCACCTTGGAAGCGGCGCAACGCGCGAGAGACGCGGGGATCATGCTCCAAGTGAACACCACGCTATCCCGCACCACGCTACCGGAGCTGGAAGACTTCACGGAGCTCATGCGACGAGTGCGCCCGGATGTGTGGAGCCTGTTTGTGTTGGTGCCGACCGGACGTGCCCAAACGCAGGACTTGCCCACCGCCGATGAGCTCGAACGCGTATGGCACCGACTCCTCGAATTGCGGGAGCAGCTACCCTTTGCTGTCAAAACCACGGAAGGGCACCACTTTCGCCGTGTCCTTTTGCAGGCGGCACAAGCCGGTGGCGCACCGCCGCGACGCGTGATACCCACACGCGACGGCAAAGGGGTGCTGTTCATTTCGCATACCGGGGAGGTGCAACCCAGTGGATTTCTGCCCATCGTGTTGGGAAATGTGCGGCGGGAGAAGTTGACTACTCTGTACCGGGAGCACCCGCTCCTGCGGCGACTGCGCGATGATGACGCGCTCGGCGGCAAGTGTGGGGTGTGCGAGTATCGCCACGTATGCGGCGGCTCGCGTTCCCGCGCCTACGGGGTCTGCGGAGACGCTTTCGCCGCCGAGCCCCTCTGCAACTACATACCCGCCGCCCTGCGCGGCAATCCTACCTCATGATCAATATCTCACGCCTCTGGGCAGGTATCGCCCAACCCGCCGATTCCCTGCGCTACGGGCTGTCCCACGCGTCCGAATCACCATGCGCTCCGGCGTCGTCGCGCACGCGCAAGCCCATTGTGGTATGGAATATCACGCGCACCTGCAATTTGCGCTGCGTGCACTGCTACGCGGATTCCCACGCGGAGCACTACCCGGGGGAACTCACACTCGCCCAGTGCTACGCCGTCATCGATGATTTGGCAGACTACGGCGCGAGTGCCCTGTTGCTTTCGGGCGGTGAACCTCTGCTGCACCCTCACCTGCCGGAGCTGCTGGAACGCGCCGCCTCTCGCGGTCTCAAGGTCACGATCTCCACCAATGGCACGCGGATTACCCGTGAATCGGCGCGGTTGTTTAAGCGTTTGGGGGTGGCATACGTGGGGATTTCCTTGGACGGCATCGGTGCCGTGCACGATCAATTTCGCGGGGTGCCCGGGGCGTTTGACGCGGCTATTCGCGGGTTCAGACTCTGCGAGGAGCTCGGGCAGAAGACCGGGCTGCGTCTCACCCTCACCCGCAATAATGTGCGGAATATGCCGCAAATCCTCGACTTTATCGAGCGGCACAACATCCCACGTGTCTGCTTTTACCACCTCGTCCCCACCGGGCGCGGGGTGGATGTGGCAGCCCTGCGACCGGAGGAGTCGCGCGCGGCTCTGGATATGCTCTTAGCTCGCTCCGCCGCTTGGCATGCCGCGGGTAGTTCCCGCGAGTTACTGACTGTGACTCAACCCGCCGACGGCGTGTACATCCTGCTGCGGCAACTCAAGGAACATAATCCATTGGCGGCGCAGACGCGGCGTCTGCTTACTTGGAACGGCGGCGGGGCTAACAGCTCCGGTCGCGGCATCGCCAATATCGATTCTCAGGGAAATATCCACCCGGACCAATTCTGGCAAAAAATCTCCCTCGGCAATGTCAAATCGGAACCATTTTCCCGCGTGTGGGAGGCATCGCTCTCTTCCTCTGCCCCCCTGCTGCGGGAGTTGCGCGGCAGTGATGATCCCATTGAACGTCAAAAAAAGCTTTCCGGTCCTTGTGCCCGTTGCCGTCACTTCGCCCTCTGCGGCGGCGGTTTCCGTACTCGTGCGGCTATTGCCAACGGTCACCTGTGCGGCAGCGACCCCGCATGTTATCTCTCCGAACAGGAACGAAATACGTGAAACCCAAAAAATGGGAAAAACGCCGCCATGCTAATCCCCTTGCGGGCTGCAGACACCCAACAAGAAGTACGAGGTACGAAGTGGCAAAGCCAAGGAGTGGCGGGTGTGGTAAGCAATCGGGTCGTGTAGGGAAAACGTGTGTGATGAGAGTGTTGTGGCAAGTTGTGTCATGCGTGATGGATAGTGGTGCCATGCGAGCACCTCTTCATGGCTTCGCATACCACAGACATGTCATTCTCATGGGCGCATGGATTTGTTTCCCTCGCGAGGTTCCCGCTTTGCGTTCATCGTCCCTCTCCGCACAACTCCGTTGCGCCTAACTCCTTCACTTCGTACCTCGTACCTCGTACTTCCATTCCCCCGCGTCCCCCTGCGTCAAAGTTATCGCCCACCACTAAGCTCGTACTTTTCTTGAGACGACTGCGGTTGTTGGGCACACCCGTCCCAATAAAATTCTCAAAAAACGCTGCGATGCTAATCCCCATGCGGGTTGCAGACGTCCTGCGTACTAAGGGGGCTTCAACCTCACGGGTGCATGAATTTGTCCCCCACGCAAGATTCCCGCTTTGCGTTCATCGTCCCTCTCCGCGCAACCTTGTTGCGCCTAACTCCTTCACTTCGTACTTCGTACTTCGTACCTCGTACTTGATCACCCCCGTGTCTTCCTGCCTCAAAGACACCGCCCACCACAAGCCTTTAATTTATTTGGGACAGATGTGTTTATTTGGGACGGAGGTGGATTTTGAAGTTGACATGGGATGCTTATTCTGCTACAATGAACCCAGACAGCGAGAGATGATGCAAACGTATGATAATCAACTTGTTACCCCCCCCCCCCCCCCCCGGAAACAAGGTGCTCAATGTGAGTACTTTGTGAGGTTGGCTGCGAGGGTGGCGCGGGTGGTTGTGGCGGTGTTACTGCTTTCTGCCGGTGTGCAGGCGGGGTATAAGCCGGTGGATATTTCGAATATTAAAGGCGAGCAGCGAGAGAAACTGACGCAGATAGCTAAGGCTATAGCTAGCTTTCCCAAGTCTGTGAGAGATGCTTTCCTTTGCGAGCAGTTGGGTTTGTGTTTTAAGAAGGACGGTTCGATGGCAATGTGGTGCAGAAAGAACTCGACGAGGTTTCACACCTATCCCGAGTCGTGGTATGTTACCGGAGGTGGAAAAATAGCACCGTGGTGGGGGTGGTGGAAACGGATGAAGCACATGACGAAGGATGCGTGGTATCACGCGTTTGAGCAGTGGATGCTCTTCCCCTGTGACTACCTACTTAGCTTTTATCCGAAGGATGTCGAAAAACTCGCGCTCAATACAGCTAGGCACCTGCTCAGAACCATGCCCAAAGAGGAGCGTTGGATGTTACTCGCATCTATGGGCAACATGCTCTACAATGATAATGGACCCTACAATCGTGGGCGGGAAAGTTGGAAGTTGGATGACGCCGTGTCGGTAAAGTCGCTTTCCGCCGAGGGTAGGGGCTATTGTTTTCTTGACCCGGAGGGCAAGGAACGCGATATTCGTGCGATCGTCGGTGAGGTAGGCGCAGGTTGTTGGCGGTGGCGGTGGACAGTCTGGCGGTGCGAGAATCTGGTGGGCTCGAAGGACATCTTGGAACTGTTCCCGGAGGAGGTAGAGGCGATGCGCAAGCACTTCAAAGGACGGGTGGCGAAGGTGAAGGACGAGGCAAAGGCAAAGACCGACGCGCTGATGGTCGCGGCGGATGAAATGATGAGCTCCCTACCGAAAGAAAAACGGTTGGCGAGGATTGCTCTGGCTGTGGGACTGTATTATCTGGACCACAGAGAGGCAGGGTGTACAGATGGACACTTGAATCCGAATACGACCTTCATTCTGCCGGATGGGACAAAACACAGGGGGGAGGAATTTGTGGGCGAGGCACCGGGGCTACTGCAGCAGATACCCCACGAGGCGATTCTAGGGTACTACCGGCAGCCCATCGAGCAGATGGCGAGGGAGGTGGCAAAGGAGCGGTTCAAGGAGATGCCGCCTGTACTGCGCGATCTGCTGCGAGCACGACTTTCCCGTAAGCTCATCAATCTCGATGGTTCACCGGCGGAGTTTGAGGAGGGGGTAAGTACCGTCCAAACATTTGATCGCACATGGGAAGTACCGATGGATGCGGTAGATCACCAAAAGACTTATTTTAAGGATTCGCAGGGACAGAACATACCCTGCAGTATCGTCGAAGCGTACCACGCGGACTACGGGCAGACATTTAGGCTGGTCAATCTCTGTGCCCGGATTTTAGGCAAGGAGGAGACAGTGAAACTGATACCGCCCGGAGGCGGAACAGCTCTGACGGCGGAGCAGCGGTACGCGTGGTTGGCGGAGAAGATGGGCTTCTGCTTCACGGAAGATGGGGCACCGGCCTACCAATCTGAGCGAACAGCTAACGAGAATGCCGTGTACGTGGATGCTCAGGGGAAGGTACACAAGTTGGCGGAGGCGAGTGGCAGGGATTCGGCGGGGTGGACGGAGGCAACAAGCACCGCGCTCGCGGTGGGCTATGATAAGTTTGCGGCACCGTACAAGGAGAAAATCAAGCAGCTCGCCGTGCAAACAAGCAAGTACATTCTCGGAAGTATGCCGCCCGGGTTGAGGCAGTCGTGGCTGGCAGAGCGCAATAAATTTTTCTTCAGACCGAATCCGGGTGATCCCTATCGAGGGGGAGATTGTACCCTCGATAGTGGCATAAAGGTTTTCTTTCAGGGTAGCGACTATGTGCATTGCCTGTACTACGATCCGAGCGGAAAAGTCGTAAAAGTAGCTGATATTGGAGCAGTATGGAAGAACCGCTGGTGGCTTCTGTACTACTGCGAAACTGTGGCAGGAATTGAGGCGATCAATAAGTCTTTTTCCGCAGAGGTGGAGCCCATGCGCGCCGCCTTTCAGAAGTCCCCTTTCCACAAAAAATAATGGAGACAGAAAATATCACACGGAGACGATATGAAAGAGACGAGGAACGAGATACGAGAGTGGTGGGGGCGAATTGTGCGGATGTTGGTGGTCGGGGTATTGCTGTTTTCCGCCTGTGTACAGGCGGGGTATAAGCCGGTGGATATTTCGGATATCCGAGGCGAAGAGAGGAAAGCACTGGGGGATTTGTGGGCTGATTTAAGGAAGATGTCTTTCGCAACGCGTGAATGTTTTATTTGTGAGCAACTTGGATTGACGTTCAGCAAAGACTACTCTCAGGTCCTGAGTACCCAAGAAGGCTATCCTGCAACTAAAAATCTAGAGAAAGCATACTTTGTTGGAAGGAGAGGGAAGCCGATGCGCTGGTGGGATGCACATGGGGCAGACGCGCAGTGGAGGAAATGTGTCTCTGCGACACGGCACTTTAAGACCGAAGCTTCACTCGTTCCGTTCTCGAAGGAGGTACAGAAAGTGGCATGCAACACGGCGAAATACCTGCTCAAGACCATGCCCGAGGAGCAACGCTGGTGGATACTTGCTTTCATGGGCAACATGGTCTACAACGATCAAGGACCCTATGATCGTGGACGAGGTGAATGGACAATGGAGAACGGAATAAGAGGCAAATCTCCCCACTACATAAGCGGTTATTCCTTTCTTGATCCGGAGGGTAAGGAGCACGATGTACGCAAGGTTTATCTTGCATACGATAACGCTTGGCGGTGGGTTCTTGTAGTTTGGCGGTGCGAGAATCTGGTGGGGGCGAAGGACATCCTGGAACTATTCCCGGAGGAGGTAGAGGCGATGCGCAAGCACTTCAAGGGGCGGGTGGCGAAGGTGAAGGACGAGGCAAAGGCAAAGACCGACGCGCTGATGGTCGCGGCGGATGAAATGATGAGCTCCCTACCGAAAGAAAAACGGTTGGCGAGGATTGCTCTGGCTGTGGGACTGTATTATCTGGACCACAGAGAGGCAGGGTGTACAGATGGACACTTGAATCCGAATACGACCTTCATTCTGCCGGATGGGACAAAACACAGGGGGGAGGAATTTGTGGGCGAGGCACCGGGGCTACTGCAGCAGATACCCCACGAGGCGATATTAAAGTACTACCGAGGACCCATTGAGCAGATGGCGAGGGAGGTGGCGAAGGAGCGGTTCGGGGAGATGCCGCCCGTACTGCGCGACCTACTGCGGGCACGACTTTCCCGCAAGCTCATCAAGCTCGATGGTTCACCGGCGGATATCGGGGAGGGGGTGAGCACTGTCCAAACATTTGATCGCGCTTGGGGGGTACCGATGGATGCGGTAGATCACCAAAAGACTTATTTTAAGGATGCACAGGGGCAGAGTATACCCTACAGTATCGTCGATGCGTACCACGCGGACTACGGGCAGACGTTCAGGTTGGTCAATCTCTGTGCGCAGATTTTAGGCAAGGAGGAGACGGTGAAACTGATACCACCCGGAGGTGGGGCAGTCCTGACGGTGGAGCAGCGGTACGCTTGGTTGGCGGAGAAGATGGGCTTCTGTTTCACGGAAGATGGGACACCGGCTTATCAATCTGAGCGAACGACCAATGGGAATGCCGTGTATGTGGATGCTCAGGGGAAAGTACGCAAGTTGTCGGAAGTACCCGGCAAGGATTCGGCGGGGTGGACGGAAACAACGAATACCGCGCTCGCGGTGGGCTATGACAAGTTTACGGCACCGTACGAGGAGGAAATCAAGCGGCTAGCCGTGCAGACGAGCAAGTACATACTCACGAGCATGCCGCCCGGGTTGAGACAGTCGTGGCTGGCAGAACGCAATGGATTTTTCTTTATGCCCAACACGCCGGTTCCGTGTACTTTCGAGAACATATCACTCGAGAGTGGGATCAAGATTTCATTTCGTGGAACGGGAGGCGGAAACTATGAGAAATGTTTGTACCACAATCCGAGCGGGAAAATTGTGCCGGTGACAGCCGTTGAAGCGGTATGGAAGAAGAACCGCTGGTGGCTCCTGTACTACGGCGAATCCGTGGCGGGAATCGATGCAATCAACGCACTTTTCCCCGCAGAGGTGGAGCCCATGCGCGCCGCCTTCCAGAAGTCCCCCTTCCACAAAAAGTAACGCAACACGAAGTACGATGGAAGTACGAGGCAAATGGAAGTACGAAGTGGCAAAGCCAAGAAGTGGCGGGTGTGGTGGGCAGTGGAGTCACGCGGGAAAACCGTGTGGGGTGGGAGTATTTGACCACCGTGTGCGGTAGGGAGTGGCGTGTGCGGTAGGAAAGATGACACTCGTGCGCGTGGAGCGGAGATACGTCAACCCCGAGATAATTCTTGAAAATTGCCGCAAGGCTAATTCCCATGCGGTTTTCGCACGTTTCATGCACCATGAGAGCTACGAGTGTATAGTGAACAGCGGTGCCGCGCGAGTGGTGAATCTGTGCTGAGTAGTGGCACCGCCCGAGTACTGTGTTTCCCGACTCCGCTACTTCGCGCCTCCCATTCCCCGCCACATACGGTAGCTCCACCCTTCCACCACACACATTTTCCCCGCCACATCACCGCCGCCTACCCCATACCGCCCTCCCCGGCTCCGCTACTTCGTACTTCGTACTTCGTACCTCGTACTTCCCATTGTCTCCACCTTTCCACCACACACATTTTCCCCGCCACATCACCGCCGCTTACCCCCATACCGCCCTCCCCGGCTCCGCCACTTCGTACTTCGTACTTCGTACCTCGTACTTCCCATTGTCTCCACGCTTCCACCACACACCATCGCCACATCCGCCCGCATATTTTTACCACGCATCTCTCGCCACAGCTCTGCTACTTCGCGCCTCCCATTCCCCGCCACATACGGTAGCTCCACCTTTCCACCACACACATTTTCCCTGCCACATCACCGCCGCTTACCCCACACCGCCCTCCCCGGCTCCGCTACTTCGTACTTCGTACCTCGTACTTCATACCTCCATTTCGCTTCCCACATCCCTCCCGCCCCTCCCATCCGTCCATTTCCTCCCCTAAAATTATACCCCCCCCCCCCCCCATGAAAGGGACATTGTCCATGAATGCTTTATGAAGACAAGTGAAAATTTTTTGAAAATTTCTCTTGCGCTTTTGCCCCGTGAGTGCTATTTTTTTCTCGACACGGAGGTGTGCGGTGCGTGGTGTACGGTGCACGGCTGTGTTACTTGCTAGATATGACGCAAAAAACTACAACAAACGACTCCATACTATGAAAATACATTTACCCTCACGCCTTCGTAAGGCTCTGTTGGCTTGCCTCGCTGCGTTGGCTCTCCCTGCCACGCTTCCGAGTACTATCGGCTCCGCCTCCGGCATCGCCGCCGTTTGGCTTATCTCCTCTCAGACGGCTCAGGCTATCGAGTGGCAAGACCTGAATGTCGATTCCTCTGGCGGGGATAAGGAGCTCACTGAGGATACTTTCTCCGATTCGACAAAGGGATTGAGGAAGCTTGGCTCCGGCATATTGACCGTGCCGGGAGACTTCAGTGTGGGGGGATTGTATGTCGGGGCAGGTGAGATTCAGATCGCTGTCGGCTCCAAGTTGACTGCGGTTAATAGTTTTGAGAACAGTGGGAGTACCATCGCGGGGGACGGTACGTTGGCGTTCGGTGGATCAGGAGAGAAAGTCAGCAATACCGGCACGCTGTCTGTCAAGCACCTCACCTACACAGGGTCACCAGGGGGACTGGGTGGTGTTATTGCAGATGAAGCGACACTCGGTGGGACAGTGAGTTCTTCGGTCATCGAGGTAACGGATGAGCGAGACACCCTGACGGTCACCAACTTCACGGGCGGTACGCTGGAGAAGCAAGGTGCGGGGACCTTGGTCATCGGTGACACGACTGCGGATAATAACGTAAGTGCTGAACTCACGTTGGGTGCCGGAACCTTGGAGTTCACGGGGAAGAATGTGACCCTTGCTCTCGGTAATCTCACGTGGACAGCGGAGAATACTACGCTGAAGCTTTCCGGAGTGGAGAGCAGCACGCTTAACTTAGGTGACAAACCTGCCGAGTTAGGCACGGGTCAGACTCTTGTGATGGATGGTGCAAAAGCGGATATCGTGGGATCGCTTGAGCTCGGGGAAGGTTCTACCCTTAGTATGCAGGGTGATAATGCAAGAATAGACGGATCCCTTACGCTCGATGCTAGTTCCACTGCTTCGTTTGGCAAGGACGCATACGTCAAGGATCTCACATTGAGTGGTGGCGCGCTCACATGGAAGGACAGAGAATTCACGGTGGGGGCTCTGCATGGTGGTGCAGAGATTGAATTGAAGCTCTCCGGCATTAATGGTGGCAATAACGTTCTGGTTCTCGGCGAGGGTAATTCTGATTACGTGGGGAGTGTAAGCGGGACCGGCACATATTTGCATGTGGGTTTTGCGCCTGTGGAAGGTGCCGAGGCCGGGGTAGGTGGCAGTCACAGCCTCTCCGGGAAGGTGAATGTAAGCGGTATAGTCGTGGAAGCCGGTGAATTGACGCTATCCGGGAACGTGGTTATTGTGACCAGCACGCAGGTGAAAGGCGGCAAGTTAACGCTTGTAGACAACACGGGGGATACGGCTAAGGGACTCAAAAAACTGACCGTTGAGGCGGGTGGAGTAGTGGATGTGAAAGACGGCGAGGTTCATGTGACTGATCTGAGTGACATGAATGGTGAAATTACCGGGGATGGGACGTTGAAATTCGATGCTGTGAGCGAGTGGGATGCCAATGGGACGCTGTCGGTTGCCGGTCTTAAATATACCGGCAGTGCGACGGATGCTGAACTCCACGAGACGGTAAGTTCCACGTCGATCACTGTGGAACAGGAGGCTGCCGCCCTGACTGTCGACAACTTCGTTGGGGGTGGGAGCTTGGCGAAACACGGAAAAGGGAAGCTGACTCTCAAAAACGAGCATGATAGTTATACGTGGACGGGGGCGGAGAACGATAAGCTTGAGCTATGGGCCGGTGAGTTGGAGCTTTCCGGCAAGAATGTGAAAGTGACCGTGGAGTTCCCCGGGGAAGGGGGTAATACATGGCAACCCGATGCTATTCTGAGCGTCAATGGTACCGAGAGCAGTACTTTGGTCGGGGATGTGACAGTGGGGTTGGGGCGGAAGCTTCACATGGGTAAGAACGCTACGGTTGAGGGAGATGTTGTCGTTAGTGGGAGTAGTTTTCCGGATGCAGAACTCACGTGGGTAGATACACTCAAGGTGGACTCCCTAAGTACCGAGAGTAAAGACTTTGAGTTGGATATAAGTGGTAAGACCCTGATCCTCGGCGATGGTACATCCGACTTCAAAGGAAAGATTGAAGGTGACGGCACTGATAACTCGCAATTGAAGGTGACAGGCGGTGAGCATACTCTTTCCGGACAACTGGGACCGGAGGGAAGTACGTTTGATGTCAGCCTGTCATCCGGTACACTTGAGCTTGCCGAAGCGGAAGTACCTGCAGTGCTTAAGAATGTAACCTTTGAGGGTGAGGCGACTCTCAAGGTTGATGGAGAGGTCAAAGCAGATCACCTTTCCGGCAATGCGGGTAGCGTCACCGGCGCGGGTACACTACATTTGACCCAAGGCGGAAATAATTTTGCCGGTACGGTGGGGCTCGGTGGATTGACCTTTGAGGATGGCGCGAACACCCTCGGTGGCACCACGGTGGGAGAGCTTGTGCTCGGCGAGGAGAAAGTATATGGTGCCGGGGACGGCAAGTCAGCATCTTTAGAGGTCGATGGTACGCTCACGCTTGGAAATTCTCTGACTCTGACCCTAGGTGAAGAGAAGGGTGTGAATAACCCCTACGTGAAAGCGGATTCAGTGGTACTTGGTGAGGAACCTCTGGAGTTGAATCTGCGGAGCAGTAAGGTTCACAATTCGCTGACCAATGCCAACCAAAACCTCGATGCCTACCTCGGTAGTTACTATCTAGTGACCGGGCTGGCGGAGGGCACCACTGTGGACGATTTCGCTCTCAACGCAAGGGTGGACTTTTTTGCATTTCTCGCTGGTCTTCAAGGATATACTCTCAAACTTGACGTGAAGGGGGACAGCCTCGTGCTGGTCTTCTCCAAGCATGATCCCAGCAAGTGGGTTTGGGAAGGCAATAACAGTAATACTTGGGATGCTTCGGAAGATGGCTGGGGTGAACATGAGGACTTGATACCAGGTCCCAATTTTAAGGACGTGTACTTTGAAGGCACAGAAACGACTCCGGATGGTGGCAAGGTGACAGTGAACGGAGTGGTAGTACCGGATAGTGTTCATGTGACCAACGGTGAGTATGTGTTCGAAGGCACGGGCTCGATCTCGTCTGGTGGGGTATTCTCGGTAGAGGATGCAAAGGTCGATATGAAGGTGGCGATGAGTGCCACGGAATTGGACCTGAAGGGCGCGAGCAAGTTCATTGTGGACCATGCGGATGCCCTTGGGAAGAACACGGGCGTGGTCATAGACAGTACCGATGCTGTTCTGGCGTTCGGCGAGAGCGATACGGCTGTAGGGGGTGCGGGTGACGTTCTCACCCGGTTAGACGGCAAGACACTGGGGGAGAATATCGCGTTTGGGCAGACAGTTGGGCAGAATGGTGTGCTGAACGTTCAGGTTGGTCTGACATACAAAGAGTTTGTGGATGGAGGATACAGCGGGGGCGATACGTATGAGGCGACGGGTAAAGGTCTGACGATCGGCGGGAATTTTTCAGGTCAAGACATGTCCGGAAAATTGAATGTT
>CAYWNS010000046.1:0-16288 GCA_964459715.1 uncultured Akkermansia sp. | reverse complement strand
CTTATTGATAATAAATTCCATACGTATATCCAACTCCTAATGCGTTTGCCCTGTGTGACCGTGGGGGCGTGTTGACAAGCGCGGAAAGATGCGGTATACTGATAAGGAACAATGGACGAGAGGGCAAAGTATGTGAATCCGGAATGGTCGGACGCAGAGTGGGATGTCTCGGGGGCGTTTGTCAACGACCGCGAGCTGCTCGCTTTCTTTGACTTTTGCAAGGGGAAACTGGGGTATGAGCCCTTCCGAATCGTGCACGGGGCACCGCTGTGTGCTTGGAACAGCGGGCGCGTGCTCAAGCAGTTGTTGCGTGAAGCGGAGGAGATGCGTGCGGCAGGGTTGGAGTACGAAAAACGCGGCATCGCGGTGTACCTGACCTTTTCGAATTTGTTGCTCTCAGAAGCGCATCTGGCAGACCCCATTTGCAATGCCCTGTGCACATTTTTTTCGCGGCACAACCCGACAAAGCGCAACAGCGTCATTATCGGCACGGACCTCTTGTTGCGGCACGTCCGCGAGCGTTTCCCGGAGCTGCGCCGCGTCTCCTCTATCCTACATATCGTTCAAAATAACGGCAAAGGAAAACCGGAAGTCTACCGGGAGCTGCTGCAAAAATACGATGAGGTGATGGTGCACCCGGACGACGTGCTCAATGAGGGGTTGCTCAGGCAGTTGGGTGACCCGTCTCGTTTTATCTTGCTCATCAATGAGTACTGCATCCGGAATTGTCCGTTGCGCGGTTACCACTACAAGTCACTTTCGGAAAACGCCCTCAACTTTGTGAGTTACGACGGTCGTGAGTTTGATAAGAGACAGGCGAGCAACGGGTGTCGCGAGCTCAACAAGATGCTCACCCACGAACGCTACGGCGTACTTGCTCTCAACACCACCGAAATTCGCCGTCTCTACGACATGGGCTTCCGGCATTTCAAACTGCAAGGGCGCGGTCATTCCAACGCCTCCGCTATCCTCTTCGATCTCATGCGCCTTACATGGCGCAACGATGCGCCCAACGAAAACCGCATGCACACCATCGGTCAACGCTTCTTGGAATCCCTGCGTGCTCCGCTACCCTCATGAACGCACCTCCCTCTCCACCTCAGCCAGATTTGGGGCATTTTGTGAATCACCGCATGGCGGACGCTGAGTGGGTGGTGGAGGGTGCTTTTCGCTACGATGTTCATCTCATCACCCTAGCGAGTTACCTGCGCAGCTTCTTTCCACCTCGGCAGCTGCGTACGGTGGCGGGTGCCCCGCCCTGCGCTTGGTCTCTGGATATGCTCGAGCCGCGTGCCCCGATGACTCCCCATGCCTGTGCCAGCATACTGGCAAGCTACGCAGAGGAAAAGCTCGCTGTCCTGCTCCTCTTCGATAACCCGCTCGTACCGCAGGAGGCTCTCGGCGATACGTTCGCGCACTGGCTGATCGGCGAGCTGCTGCGCAAGGAAAACAATCCGACGGGTCAGAACGCGGTGTGTGTTGCCAATGATGCCCTAGCCAAGCACCTGCGCGAGCGTTACGACCGACTCCCCCTCGTCTGCCACCTCAACCGCCACCTAGTGAGTCCGGAAAAGCGCACGCCGCAATACTACGCAAAGCTCGGTGCGCTCTACCGGATCATCATGCTGCACCCGCGCGATGCCGTGCAAAAGTCTCTTCTTCCGCAGCTGCCGTCGTCCGTGCGTTTTATGGCAGTACTCAACGACCCGACTCCCCGCCGCTACTCCGCTCGGCGCGAGCTGCTGTCTCTTGCCGCCCAAATGCGCCGTAATCCGTACGATTACACCCTCTGCGAAAATATGCGCCGCCTCCGCGCTCGCACCGGATACGATAAGGATGAGGACACCTGCAACCTGTCGCAGGAGGAGGAAGATGCCCTCTATGCCGCCGGTGTACGCTCTTTCATGGTGCAGTCGAAGCTCTTGCGCAATGAAATCACCCTGTGGTGGGACATGTTCTACCACCTCCTGCGCACCACCCCCGAGTTCAGCAATAAGTCCGCGCTCGTCGCCTCCGCCGCCATGTCAGTGCTCCGTCCGTCCATAGACCAAGTGCCCGGCGGTCTCGGGCTCTTTTCCCTTGTCAACGAGCTGGACGAGCAGTAACCGCAGAGTGTGCCCGCATCGCTCCTCCGCCCGCACAAACCTGCTCCACCCTTCGCGTGTTTACCAGAAGATAATGTACAGGGCGACGGTGAGGAGGACAACCGCGACCCCAAATACCTTTGCCTTGACGGAGCTCTCCATTTGGATGATGCCTTTGTTCCGGAGGTAGACGGCTTCACCGCCGCGCAGGTGGTGGATGAGCGTGAGCAGCGCGCCTATGAGCATGATGGTGATCAAGCACACCGCCATGCGGTTCAGGAACGCCATATCCGGGCAGAGCAGCTTGAGCAATCCGTATTCCACCACGTTGATCGCAATCCCCAGCCATCCAAAGTAGCGGGGACATTTGGCAACAAAGAATCCAAAGACAAACACGGCGAGTGCTCCGGGGCTCAAGAAACCTTGGAATTCCTGAATGTAACTGAAGATACTGTCCAGTTTGTCGGAAAGGAAAATAGCCAACAGCAACGCGACTATCGCGAACACAAGCACACCGATTTTACCGACATTGACCAACTCTCTCTGCGAGGCGGACGCCCGCAATTTGTTGTAAATATCCATGGTGAAGAGCGTCGATGCCGAATTGAGCATGGAAGCCAAGGAACTGACGACAGCTCCGAAGAGGGCGGCCAGCACAAACCACGCCCACCCCGTGCCGGGCAAAAGCTTGCGCAGCAGCGTGCCGAAAGCCGCGTCGTAGTCGTAGCCATTGAGTGCTTCCGTGGTCACAAACGCAGCGTCTGCCGCCTTCCCCTGCAGGAGCGCGGCATTCGCCTTAGCCAGTCGGTCGGCTATACCGGCACTCACCACCGTGAGCTTGCCCTGCGGAGTAGACGCCCCCTCCGGGACGGTGATGCCGTATTTTGTCGCGAGCTCTGTCAGTTGAGGCTCCGAATCCTCCATTCCTAAGGCAGTATGAGCACGGGCAAAGTCGTCCGCTAGGGCTTTCATCTCTGCCGTCTGCTCGGGAGTGGCGGCGACACTCAGGTTTTTGGAAATGAAGTCGACAGCCGCTTCGGGCGTGGTCATCAAGTAATCCGCCGTCACGTTGTAGAGAGCCTTTTTCCCGGCTTTCTCGGCGTTGTCGGCAACCACGCGTGCTGCGTTGACCTTTTGCTCGGCCCCTGCCCGCATGTCGTCCCGGTACAGATTGTAGGCAAGGATTCCGGGGATGAGCACCACAAAGGGAATGAGCAGCTTCAGCCCCGCCGCGAACACCACCCCCATCTGCCCCTCTGCCAAGCTCTTGGATGCCAATGTCCGCTGCATGATGTACTGATTGAGTCCCCAGTAGAAGAAGTTGGGTATCCAGAGCCCCAGACAGAGTGCCGTCCACGGAATTTCCGCATCATCCGCCGGGCGTATCATGTGCAATTTCCCGCCCACGGAGTTGGTGGCGGTGATGGCATCTCCGCCGTTGAGGGTGAAGAATCGCTCTATTCCGGAAGCCTCGCGCAAACTGTCCACCGTAGCCCCGGAGGTGGCGGACGCGGTCTTGAGGAGCTCGTTGGGGTCCGCCGCCCCGATGGCATCGATGGCAAACCACGCCACTACACCTCCTCCGACGATGAGGGCTGCCCCCCAAATCAGATCTGTCCAAGCACAGGCTTTCAACCCACCGACAAAGACGTAGACTGTGGCGCATGCCCCGATAATGATGCAGCCGGTAGCCATGGAAAGGTCAAAGTATCCGGAAACGACCTTAGCCCCGGCAAAAATGACACCCGCCGTCGGCACCCCCACCAAAATGACGAGATTGGCAATCGCCATAATCGTGCGCGCCGAGCCATCGAAGCGTTCCTCCAAAAATTGCGGAATCGTGTAAACTCCGCGCTTTAGTAGCATGGGCAGGAAAGTGAAAGCAACGATAACCAACACAATCGCCGCCAGCCACTCATATCCTGCTATCGCGAGCCCCACCCAGTTTGCCGCCTTGCCGCTCATGCCCACAAACTGCTCGGTCGATATGTTGGCGGCGATGAGCGAAAACCCCACCAGCCACCAGCTCAACCCGCGCCCTGCCAAGAAATATCCCTCCGCCCCTCCCCCCTCGCTGCCCTGCTCCTTCCCGGTACCGGATTTCCATATCCCCAGCGCGATGACCCCGATGACCACCAAGCAGAACACCGCCATCTCCCACACGGGTAGGACGCTCTGTGTGTTCTGCACGGCAACACCGGCTGTGTCCTGTGCGGCGGCAATACCGCACCCCGCCGCGATCGCTGCGATTGCTGTTACAATGTGTTTCATAGGTGTGTTGTTGTGTGAAGTTAATGTGCGCGGAAGAGAATGCGGGCACCCTCGCCCGGTCGCGTGACGATATACGTTGTCTCAATACCCAGTGCGTCGATGTACCCGTCCAGCATCTCGTGCGCCACGCGTTCCACGGCATCGCTCTGCACGAGTGCCACAATGCAGCCGCCGAAGCCCCCTCCCGTCATGCGTGCACCGTACACGGCTGCGGACGAAGGGATCGTGTAGTTGAGCCCCACGAGCGTGTCCACCTCCGCGCAGGAAACCTCATAATCATCCCGCAATGAGGCATGTGAACTGCGCATGGCAATCCCGGCTGTCTCCCAATCCCCTTGCTGCACGGCTTCCGCGAATCTCGCTACCCGCAAATTTTCCCCCACGACGTGCCGAGCGCGCCGGTAGCAGACATCACCCAGCCTCTCTTTGTTCGTTTCAAGCATCTCAAGTGTGGCGTCTCGGAGAGATTCCACGCCGAGTATGCTGCACGCATCTTCGCAGTTCTTGCGTCGCGCGGCATACCCCCCGTCTGCCAGTGTGTGCTTGACTGCCGAATCGATGACTAACACGCTCACATTGGGGTCCATCATCGGGATGTGTTTGTAACTCAAATCTCTGCAATCCAGCATGAGCGCATGGTCTTTCCGCCCATTGGCCGAAATGAACTGGTCCATGATCCCGCACGGCACATGCGCGAACTCGTGCTCAGTCTGTTGCCCGATGAGTGCCCGCTCCGTCGGCGTTATATCTGCATTGCATAGCTCTGTGAGGGCAGTACAGACCGATACTTCAAAGGCCGCCGAGGAGGAGAGCCCGCCGCCTCGCGGTACATTGGAGTCCACCAGCATGTCCACGGGCGGCACCTTGACCCCGCGCCGCTCGAGCATGCAGATGACCCCGCGTACGTAGTTGCTCCAAAACGGGTCCCCCGGCTGCACAGCTTCTTCTGCGGAAAGCTCCACGACTGCGTCCCCCGGCGAGCCTATCCACCGGTGCTTTCCCGTCGGCGAAGGTGCTACAGCCACGACGTTAACCCTCTCCAAAGCCATCGGAAGCACAAACCCATTGTTGTAGTCGGTGTGCTCGCCTATCAGGTTAACCCTCCCCGGGGCCGCCGCTATCACCTCCGGCGTGTGTCCGAAGCTCTGCTCAAAAAGCGGTTTCACCGTCTCCGCACTTATCATTCGCTCGTCCAAATCCATACCTCCTCTTTCTAGCAAAATCCCTCCCCGTTGTAAAGGAAGAAATACGTACCCAAAGCAAATTTCCCCGCGACAGAGCGCGTCCACTTGAACTTACAGAACCATCTTTCGATTTCTTGGCGTTCAATGATGCTAAGATGCTTGTCCCTCCTTGTAGCAGGTGTTCAATCCGGTTGGGTGCTCCGTTCTATAGGGTGTTCTTCGTTTGCTGAGTTATTATGCCCCATCCCGGCACCGGATGCACCCCTTTTTTGGCGTATCCCGCCCGCCTAATGCGTTTTATTTTGCGATGCACACCTCGGAGCATCGATGGAAGAGCCCCACATGAACGGCGGTGTCAGACAGCACGCTGACACCGCCGATACTCGCCACGCGGGTCAATGCTCTTGGCGCGGTCTTCCACCCGGCAAGTATTGCACTAGGTCTCCGCTCGTCCGGATCGTGGGACGACTCCACAGCACAAAGTAGTTCGAACTGCGTTCCACAGCCCGGTTGGCAAAGTAGGCACTCTGCCCTTCGATCTGCACACCGCGTTTGGCAACACTATCATACATGGCTTTTACAGCCTGAATCTCCGAGGGCTGCTTAATGGGGATGATGCCCAGCAAACTGAACCCCTTGGATTCGCCCATTGCCTGTGTGCAGAGCACGCGACAATCGTTGCGGTCGACGTTCAAGTCTCCGGTTGCCGCAATGTACCCCTTTGGTTCCGTCGGATTAGCCACCTGTGAAACAAACGAGCAACTGCTCAGGACGCCTGCCAAGCAGGCGCACCCAACAACAACCGCCGATTTCGTTACTCTGTGCGGCATCGCCGCCTTTTCTGGATTTCCTTTCATGGTCTCTTTCAGTTACATGCCTTCCTCTGCGTACACGGAAGCGGAGTACTCCTTCGACATCCCCGGTGTGAGCTGCCCTCACACCACCCTAGTTTTAGGGCGACGCTCTCGGTTGGCACCGCCCTTGTACCACCACCAAATGCCATGTCCAGAAATATAAAAATTTTTTTTGTCATAATGCGTTTGGTCAACCGTGCAGGAGATTGTTATTTTGCAACCGGTCATATTCATCCGCAGCCGCGTTGAGTACCATGTCCACCCCTCTCCGCCGCATCCGGTAGCCCTATACCTCCACCCTACACGCTTTCCTCGACTACACCGTTGCCCCCCCCCCGCTTCGTTTCGGCTTTGCCCCCTTCCAACTCCTCTGCGCAACTCCGTTGCGCCTAACTCCTCCACTTCGTACCTCGTACTTGATCATCTCCGAGTTGCCACGCGACGAAGTTATCGCTCTGTTCTGAGTGCTTAATTTATTCGGGACAGATGTGGAGGCGGGTACGTCATAATGAGATAAATGAGCTTGACGGAAACGGGGATGCGTCTTACAATGCCGCCATGCAAGCCATGCGTACGTTGTCCATGTTTCGTGCGGTCAGTTTGTTGCCGCTGGTTATGTGCTGCGCTGCCTCCCTGTGCTCTTGCAAGGACAAATGTCAGGCGAAGCCCGCACCGGATGAGTCTGCTCCGTCCGTAGTTCAGCCGCAGGACCGCAACCTCCTCGATTACATGATATTCCAAGTGGGAGATAAATTGAGGAAGGAGGCGGGTCAACCTATGTGGCAGGAGACTGTACGCGATATGCGCAATGAGGTGGAAGCTTACTACAACAAACTGCGTGAATCGCAGGGTGTCTCCGAACGCTTAGTGCGTATGGGTCTCTTCTTGGCGGATGCCGCACGTGAACTCGGTGCTCCCGACAAGGCGTTGGGAATTTACACCGCTACCATGAAAGACTGGGATACTCTGCCAACGGACGTGCATTCCGGGGCATCGGGACAACGCATCCAAAGCTTCTTGGAAAGTGGTGTGGCTTCCTGCCTCATGCAGCAACGCAAATTCCCCGATGCTTTACCTCACTACGAAAAAGCTTTACAGCTGGACAAGGAGAGGTACCACCAATTAGTACCGGATGACTCAAACGGTCTGCCACAAGGGGATCAGATGACGGAGGAAATCAAGCAAGCAGCGGCAGATCTGCTGGCCTCTTACCGATGCTTGGCGGAATGTCAACTGTTCTCGGATGACCCGGAGGTGGCGCGGGACACCCTCTCAAACGCCGTCAAAGCTGCTCAGCGCATGAAAAACCTTGTCGGTGACATTGTTTTTGAGTATATCAACCTGCTCTCGACATCGGGCAATTTGGAGAGTCGCGTGGGTGAACAGGAAAAGGCATTGACCGCTTGGGTGAATGCCGCTCGGTGTGCGGATGCTCTGCGCAAAAACAGCCCATCCCCCGCCGAACGGGCGCACGCCGCGCGGTTTCTCAATGGTCTGACCCCCTCCATCAAGACCGTGAGTGAGCAGCTGAAGCGTCAGAAAGCCGATAAAGATGCGCAGCTGCAGGGACAGGAGCAGCAAGCCGAGCCCTCTTCCGAACAACCGCAGGAGCAGCAACCGGAACAACCGGACCCCGCGAGCGCGACCCCCGCATCTTGACGGTGTCTCCCTCGCCGCGCACCGCAGCATGGCGCAATTCGTCCTATCAGCCATCGCGTTGGAGCACAATGGGCGCGTCCTGCGTGAGGTAGCGGACGCGTCCGAGGCGTGTGTCCTCGTTGCCCTCAAGGCTTTCGCCTCCCCAGCCGGGCTGCGCATCCTAAAAAATTACGCAGACGGGTGTTGCGCTTCCGGTCTCTACGAAGCTCGCCTCGGAGCGCAGCACGTGGGCGGGCACATCGCCGTATATTCTCCCGCCTACACGGAATCTGACCTGCGCGAGTTGCTCGATCTAGCTCACCACATTGACTTCAACAGCCTGCCGCAATGGCTTCGTCTGCGGGAGCTGTGTCTGCGGCACCCGCGCGTCCGGAACGGGGAAGTGCAACTCGGTCTGCGCATCAACCCCTGCTGCTCTACCGGGCATACCCCCCTGTATGACCCCTGCACTCCGGGCTCGCGCCTCGGTATCCCTCTGCCTGACCTAGAGGGCATCGACCTATCCGGCATCAGCGGTCTGCATCTGCATACCCTCTGCGAACAGTATACGGATGACCTCCTCTCCACCGTGGCTGCGGTCGAGCAGCAGGCAGCCGCCTTGCTGGCTTCTCCCGGCATCTGCTATCTCAATCTTGGCGGCGGTCATTGGATCACCAAACCGGACTACGACCGAGCGGCTCTCATCAACCTCGTTCACCGTCTGCGACGTACATATCATCTGCGAGTTTACCTCGAGCCCGGCGAAGCGTGGTGCATCCATTCCGGTGTCCTGCGCGCGCAGGTGCTGGATGTGTTCGAGTCTCTCGGCTTCCGTCACGCCATCCTCGATGTGAGTGTGTCCGCCCACATGCCCGATGTGCTGGAAATGCCGTACCGTCCGGATGTTTTTTGCGTGGTACACGACCCTTCCTTGGCGGATGCGATTCCCTCCCCCGCCGTCTGTATGCCAGGTGAGCACTATGCTCTAGCCCGCGCTGCCGGTGTGTTGCCATACACTTACCGCCTAGGGGCAACCACCTGCCTAGCCAGTGACGTCCTCGGGGATTATTCCTTCCCTCTCCCCCTCTCGGTAGGCGATGTCCTCGTCCTCGATGACATGGCACACTACACCATGGTAAAGTCCTCCCACTTCAACGGTATCGCCCACCCGGATATATCTCTCCTGCAGCCGGATGATTCGCTCTCCTGCGTACGCTCGTTCTCCTATCGCGATTTTGCGGATAGACTCGGTTAACCTTTTCTATGCGCACGAGAGGACTCGAACCTCCACGGGGGTACCCACCGGACCCTAAAACCGACGCGTCTGCCAATTTCGCCACGTGCGCGAAGCTTCCGCCTCTATTGAATCATATTTGGGCACGCGACGCAAGCTTTAATCCAGTTTTTTGGCCTGCAACCGGGCACTTCGCAGCTTCTCTCGCATCTCGTGCGCACGTCGTCCCAAGGAGGTCCGTGGGTCTATATCCCGCGCGAGCTCCAAAGCGGCTATAGCCTGCAAAAAAAGTCGTTCGGTCTTCGGAGTGTGTGCCCCTTGGTACTCGCGTGCATAGCAATTCATGAGTGCCGGGTAGAGGCAGCGAAGAGCTATGTACTGTCGCTGCTCCACGGTCAGCATCTCACTCCCCGCGAGCTCTTGCAGCACACGTACGGCTGCCAATTGCCCCTGCAACGGTATAAAGGGCAATCGGGCGTAGGCTGTGTAGTAGTAAATATTCGCCGTAAGTCTACGTGCCTGTGCTTCTTTCTTCCGATGCGGTGCCCTCGCCAGCTCGACGGCTGTCCGCACAGTCTCCGCCGTGACGCCTTCTAAGGGCAATGCCGCGTAGTCCCCCTCGGCATCCCGAAGTACCAGACAGGGTAGCATACATACACCGGCTTCCAAGGCAGCGCGCTGCGCGTCGAGGTCACCCACTGTGGCACATTGTCTCGGCAGGGCACAGTAGTCCACCCTCGTCCCCTCGGGCACCACGCTCTCCGCCTTCTCTCGCAACGCAGCCACTTCCGCATCGGGCGCATGGTAGACCACCCAAGCCTCCGCGCTGCCGCTCACCCCCGCGAGCAGAACCATTGCAGCCCCGACTATGACTGCCCTCAACCTCATTTCTGTCGGGAAATGGTGATGCGCTTGAAGCGCGCCTCCCCTTCCTCCGACTGCGTGGCTATACCCGGGAGCTCCTTGAGTGCCGTATGCACCAATCGCCGGTAGTATGCGTTCAGCGGTTTCAGTGTGTAGTCCCGTCCTGTCTTGAGCACGCGCTCTGCTTGGCGAAGGGCTGCCTCCACCACTCGCTGCTCCTGCTGTTGACGGTAATGATTGCAATCTACCCGTATACGCGGCATCTTTTGGGTTTGCAGGACAGAATAGCGGTTCACTAGGTACTGCAGATCATCCAACCTCGCGCCGTCCTCTCCGATGATATACCTCGCGTCAGGTCCGGATATCATGAGCAGTATCTCTTCTTCCGTACAGCTCTCTACCTGTATGTCTGCTTCAAAGCCCAGCGATTTCAGGATATCCATCGCGAATCCTGTGACGTCTTCTTTTATCTGCTCAGGTGTCTTATTCATGGTCAGTGGAATCGAAGGTATCTTTGTGCTCTCCCGCAAAGTACATCACCTGCGGTCTCCTAAAAACCGCAGGAGATAGAGGAAGAGGTTGATAAAGTCTAAGTACAGATTCAAAGCTCCGAGTACAGCCGCGCGCTTCCGCTCCTCTCCTTCCAAACCCACCCCTTCGCGCAGCAGCATCTGCGTGTCATACGCCGTCAATGCTGAAAATAGCCCCACCCCCACCATCGAAATAATGAGGTCAAATTGAGAACTTCCAACACACCAATTGATGACGAGGCAAATGATGAGTCCGAGGAGCAGCATGAAAAGTAGTCTGCCCCAACCGCCTAAATCGCGCTTGGTAAAGTACCCGTAAAGCGACATGACCCCGAACGTCCCAGCCGTGCACGCAAATGTGGTAGCCAATGACTCCTGCGTGTACTCTCTAAGCAGCGGTCCGAACAGCAAACCTTCCAACACGGAAAAGAGTATCAATAACCCCCCCAGTGTGGACGCGCTCAAGGATGCCCTCCCAAAACTCATTACCAGTACCACCCCCACGCTGAGCACCATGATGAGTATCGGATGCTCCACCACCATCCCGGAAAGTGTCATATCGTGTGTGCTGTATACCGCCATCCCTGTGGTGATGAGCATTGTTACCGCCATCCACGCGTACACTTTGTTGAGGTACGATACGGCTAACTGCGCGTGCTCCCTTCCCTGCCCCCGCGCCCCTCGCCCCGGTATGATCTCTGTCTCGTCCATGAGGTTATGATAGCACTTCCCCGTGTGTTGTCAAGTTTCCCGCGCATTTCATTCACACCCGTCCCAATAAAATCCTCAAAAATCGCTGCGATGCTAACCCCCATGCGGGTTGCAGACGCTCTGCGTACCAATGGGACTTCAACCTTACGGGCGCATGGATTTATTCCCCTCGCATCGTTTTGGCTTTGCCCTCTTCCAAATCCCTGCACAACTCCGTTGCGCCTAACTCCTTCACTTCGTACTTCGTACTTCGTACCTCGTACTTAATTCCCTCCCCGTCTCCCTGCGCCAAAGTTACCGCCCACCACTAACCCTTTAATTTATTTGGGACAGATATGAGGTACAGAGCTAATTTTTTTGGAACTTATATCGCGGCACGCGCCCAAACACAAATGGCGTAGGATTCGGCTTCATCACATCGAGATAGGGTTGTAAGTCGGCTACACTCTTGAGTATCACTCCGCTCTTTGCCTCCTCAAACAGTCGCGCCGTTCTCTCAGGTACAGGCTGTATGTCCCCTTCTATCAATGTATATGCCTCTTTCCGGTCCGTTTTAAGTCCCAACACGGGCACAGTCTCGGGCTCCTCGGCGAGTACCGATGCGTTCTCCCGTCTCAGAAATACCATCTCTTGCTCATCGAGTATATTCAGCATGTCTCCCCCTATCGTTGCAAAATTCAGGTATCTCATCCAATAGCCCTTTTCCATGCGCGTCACGTAGCACCTCCCGCAGCGATCAATCAAACGATTCAAGGCAGCCTCGCGGTCCTCCCCCAAAGGCTCGGGCGGTATCTCTCTCGCGTCTTGCCCCGCGTGCAGCATCTCCCTCCACGTCTCAGCTATCACCTTAAATTGCATGCTTCCCCGCCCACCTTGTTCTTGCACAATCTGTTCGATACCGGGTACAACTTCTTCCCTCTCCGGGTCATTTTCGCTCGGTTCATCGAGTACATCTGCTACCAACTCCATACTCCGACGAACATAAATCGGCACGCCCTGCCCCCCTTCCTGCGTATTGCTCTCCGGTATGACTCCCTGTCCCTTAGGGTCTATCGTTGTCGGGTCGCGCTCTGTATACAGCCGCTTCATCCTCTCATCGTACATCTCTATCTCGCGCACACTCGCCCTGTGCCAATCTGTCTTATCCAATGACAGCGTCAGGCTATCGACCTCTATATTTCCAAAAATAAATGTCGTATCTTGCGTGTTTTTAGTGCGCTGTATACGCCGCACCTCCCTCCCTTTGTTGTATGCCGTGAGTGTGTAAGTAAGCTCGGCATCATCCACCCAATACATCACCACCTTACTCAGTCTCTGTGTTCGCGGCATTTGTATGCGCAGGTTCTCCCCCAAACCGGCATCATCGGCTCGCCACCGGGTGTCCATATCCCCATCCATCGCGCACGTAACGTGGTAGCCGACATCCTGTGTCTTGCACGTCAACATCGGCATCTCACCGACATATCGGCTAACCCAGAGCAGGTGACGAAACGACATCCCGGGCTTACATCTTTCCCCTCCCTTGCGCTGTAGTACCTGCCCCATCGCAACCGCCAATTTGGCTGCCTGACTCTGTACTTCTAACTGCTGCCGAAAGTATTCGGGTAACAGTGGATTGGCTGCTATCCCTGCCAACTCCGCAGCATCCTCTTCCGTGGGGGGATTCCCCTGCATCCGCGCGATAATTCGATCTCGCTGCCCCAAGTATTTTGCCACCGCCCGTTCCTTGAGACGACCATCTATCACGCGATTGAATAGCTTCGCGATAGGCGCGAACGCCCCGGCTTTGCTTTGCAGCTCGCGCATCTTCTCCCGGCAGTACTCTACCGCATCCATCTGTCCCAACCACAGGGCATGCTCGGCGAGCTCCTGCAGCAGCACCGGCGTTAGCGGCGATGTGGGTGCCTCATTTACCAACCGGTCTGCCTGCGCGTTTATGTCCTCTCCCGGCTCCACTTCCCATCCGTTTTTTCCCGTGTACCACTCTGAGGGCGTCGGGTCCATCCACTCCACATGGCTCTGCATCTCCTTCCGTGCTTTCTCCAGTACCGGAAGTCCTGCCTGCCCTCTCTTAATATGTTGCTCCAACAGTGCCTGCGCTTGCTTGCTGACATTGACATCCCGCAGCACTACGGCGTGTCCGAGTACCCGCGCCAAATATGCCGCCAGCCCCCCCACACACGGCTCTCTCTCTTCCTCCGCTATTTCCAAAAATTCCTGCGCCGCCTCGTCGTATTCTTCATCATCCAACAAATCCAAGCCCTTGGTCAACGAGGCGACAAAAGGCGGCGTCACATCCATCCCATTGACGACAACCCTGTCGCGCGGTACCGTATCCGGGTCCCTGTATATACGGGGGGCGTACACTCCTACCACATATCCCAATATCAACACGATGACCGCCGCAACCATGTTCCGCACTCGCCCACTACTCCCTTGCGTTATTGCCCCCCTCGCCTCCAACTCCGCTGCCACTTCATCGATCTCTTCGAGCAGCTCATCGTAGTTCGCCGGTCGCTTCCCCGCCGCAAACATCGTCATGTGATCCGTCAAATCCCCCAGCGATGGCACCAAATCCGGTCTCTTCTTCCGAATTGACGGCAATTTCCGCTTGCATTCCAACAATTTTGTCAGCGAGTCCATCCCTCCCCCAAATGTTTCCTCTCCGGTGAGCAAAAACCGCAGCGTCATTCCCAACGCGTATATATCCGTCCGTACATCCTCAGGCTCTCTCCTCAATGTCTCCGGCGGTACGTAATACGGCGTTGCCCAAATGACTTCCTCCTGATCATCTGTTGTGTTGTCCAACGCCAACCCGAAGTCAATCACCTTGACCCGCCCTTCCTCCGTAATGAGGATATTCCCCGGTTTCATATCCCGGTGCAACACCCCGGCATCACTGGCAGCTTTCAACCCCTCCGCCACTTGCCTGACTATCTCGAGCGCATTCTCCGCCTGCATCGGATGCCCCTCACTCACCATGGTCTCCAAATTTTTCCCTTCCACCAGCTCCATGGCTATGTAAAATTGCCCGTAAGCTCGCCCCGCTGAGTAGACCGAGGTCACATTCTCGTGCCTCACTCGTGCCATCATCGCGCTCTCATTCTCAAACCTCTCTATCCGCTCCGGCTGCTCCCGAAACGTATCATTCAAAACCTTCAGCGCAGCCGACCGCTTCAGTGCCACATCGACCGCCCGGTATACCACACTCATCCCCCCAACACCCAATACCCCCTCCAAACGAAAATTCCCCAATTGCACGTGTACACGCTCTTTCCGGTGGCACTCCGGACACGCCACCTCCGCGTACAACCCGAGCGGGGCTATATCCACGCGCGCGCCGCACTGCGGGCACTTCCATATCTCTTCCGCTTTCGCCACGTCACCTTTTGCTCTTGCTCGTGTGTCAGTTGATCTTTGGAAGCGATGCCGCCGCTACTGCCTGTCCGTGACGCTTTGTCCGCTCATCCGGTACACACAGGTTAATTTTCAATTCCGGGAACTCGCCCCTCAACACCTCATTGGCCTTGTCGATGATGACCTGCCCACCTTCCCCGGTCGCCACCCGTCCCAAAAATAGCAAATTCCGCACTGCGTAAAACCTCGCGAAGTACGCCACCGAATAACCGAACTCCACCCCTATGGTCTCGTAAATTTTCCGTGCGCGCTCATCGCCCTCGCTCATCGCTGCCTGCACCTTCTTGAGCTGCTCCGGATAGGGCATATCCCCAAACTCATACCCGGCGCGCGGTGCCAAACGCGCTACCGCCTGCTGCGAAAAGTACATGCTGCCCACCCCTTTGTCCTTCGACCATTCGTCCACCCCGCCTTCCTCCTGATAATCGACAGGTACAAATGCCAACTCATTGAGCCATGGCATGATGTGCCCCTCCGGGTCCACGTAGCCGGATGCCAACGAGGTTCCCATCGCGATTCCCAACACCGCATCGTCATTCATCCCCATGGCCCCAGCCAACGCCGTCACTTCCCCGTCATTCACCACTTCAAACGGCACCGCCTTGCCCATCCTCTCTTCCCATCTCTTCTGCAGCGTGCGGAACATCGGGCGAATTACTTTTTGAAAGTCCTCCGCCTCTATCCCGCGAAATAACGATGCCACGCGCGGCTCGTTATTCACATAGACTCCTGCTGCCGAGCCTCCTATGGCATCCACCTGCGGCAGGTGCTTCGCTACCCGTAGCAAGGAATCATCGACGCCCTCTAAGTGGTAATTCGGGTCTTTTTCGTGGTACGGATTCCACACGACCTCCTCCGAATACACCACTTCCCCGTTCACGACGGCGGCGGCTTTCCGATCCGAGCCCCCCAAGTCAAAACCGATCCGGTATCCGTCCAAGTTGCGTCCCAAGGATATGGAAGTAAGATGCTCTGCAGGTAGTTCTGCTTCACTCGCCGCTTTGACCACCTTAATCGGCTGGTCGTATATCAATCGCCCGATAAAGTCCCAATCAAACTCCCGTGCCCCCCCACGGCAGTACGTCCCCGCCAACATATCCGCCACTTTGTCATCCCCCGCTACAATCAACGTGCATCCCCCCTTCATCCACAACAAAAACTTCACAATCCTCTCCACATAGCGATTGTTCAAAGCCTCATTCTCTCCCCCCTCGGGCAAGAGCTCACCCTTCCACCGGAAACATGTCCCGTCCAAACGTGTCAAGGCTATGTATATCGAATGTGTCCCTTCCGTCTGCTTCACTTTCTCCTCAAACGCCTTATTCCAAATTGCGGGTGACACAAATTTGGGGTCCAACTCGGGGATGTACTTGTGCTGCGTATTCATAACGTTCATCCCTTTTATACTGCTCTCCTCTCCCTTTGTCAACTAAAATTGTCCCCCGTTCAGGGCAAACGCATTAGGAGTTGGATATACGTATGGAATTTATTATCAATAAGT
>CAYWNS010000045.1:0-16326 GCA_964459715.1 uncultured Akkermansia sp. | reverse complement strand
CGATGACGGCATTGTCCACACCCATTCCGGTGAGAGCGGAGAGCACATGCTCCACTGTGTGCACATTCACCGAACCTTCCGCCAATGTCGTTGCCCTCTCTACCGTCTGCACATTTGCGGCTGATGCCGCAATGAATGGCTTATCCGGCAGGTCAACACGCCGAAACCTCAGTCCCGTGTTGGGTTCTGCGGGTCTGAGGGTAAGTGTCACCGCCTGCCCCGTATGCAGCGATGTGCCCTGTATGGATGCGTCCTTCGCGAGGGTCTTCTGTCTATCATTCCCCATAACCACAGCGCATTGTACCCTGTTTGCGTCCATTTGTGAAGCGAAAAAACACATCCGCGCCCCGCAACCCACACCTGTCCCAAGAAAATTTCTGAAAGACGCTGTGATGCCAATCCTTATGCGGATTACAGACGCTCTGCGTACTAGGGGGGGCTTTGTCCTCACGGGTACTTTGATTTATTCCCCTCGCGTCGTTTCGGCTTCGCCTCCTTCCAACTCCCTTGCGCAACCTTGTTGCGCCTAACTCCTTCACTTCGTACTTGGTACTTGATCATCCCCGTGTTTCCCTGCGCCAAGCACATCGCACTACTCTGGGCGTTCAATTTATTTGGGACAGATGTGGCTCGTACTTCCGATTCCCTTGAGAATGCTTGCAGGGTGGGCGGAGGTGTGCTATGCTGGGCGGCGTCATGGACTCAAAGAAAGACGAGCTGCTGCGTATCTTGCTGAAAAAATCAATTAAGACCGGACATTTCATCTTGGCATCCGGGAAAGAGAGCGATTTATACTGTGATTGTAGAGTGACCACACTGGACGCGCGTGGGGCAAACCTGATAGGGGAACTCGGGTGGCGTCTCGTGCGCGATGTTATTTTGCCGCGTTTCCCGGACATCAATGCCATCGGGGGCATGACCATGGGTGCTGATCCCATTTCCCTAGCCATCGGGATGTACTCCGCCGCCGCCCCCGCACCTCTCGGAGTTTTTTCTGTGCGCAAGGAACCCAAGGACCACGGGCGCGGCAAGCGGATTGAGGGTAACTTTACCGCCGGAGATTCGGTGATTGTCGTGGATGATGTCATCACCACCGGGGGCTCCACCGTCAAATCTATCGATGCCATAGAAGCTGAGGGCGGTAAGGTGAAAGCCGCCCTCGTCTTGGTCGACCGTGAAGAAGGCGGTCGCCAACTCATCGAAGAGCACGGGGTATCGGTGTACGCCTTGTTCACGCGCCGCGACATTTTCGGAAATAAGTAGGTATGCCCCCCTGTCCCCCTCGAGAGACTGTGTCCACGCGGCAGGGATGTAAGCGTTCCGGTGTACTTGCGGCACGGCGGTGTCGTCTTCCGTGGGTTTATGTCGAGTCATGTTGCCTCTGATTGCAGGGATTGAGGGTACGCAGCTGACCGATCGGGAGCGCACGCTCTTCTCTCGGTTGCAGCCCATCGGCTACATTTTGTTTTCTCGCAATATCGAGGACCCGGAGGAAACGCGTGAGCTGACGGATAGCCTGCGTCGCCTCACCACGGGACCCTACTCCCCCATTATTGCTATCGATCAGGAAGGAGGACGTGTCGTGCGCACCCTCGGCATCGGTCTTCCTTTTCCTCCCGCCGCCGCCCTTGCCGCCACTCGCGACACTCATCTCATCGAACAAGCTGCTCTGATGACGGCACGCTGCCTATTCTCCTTGGGCATCAATACAGACTTGGCACCGGTACTCGACCTCTCCTCCGCCAACACCAATGCCTTGGGGGGACGCTGCTGGGGTAGTGACACGCAGGATGTCATCTCGTATGCGGGTCTGTGGAACCGCGTTCTCACGCGCCGAGGCATTCTGACCTGCGGCAAGCATTTTCCCGGAATGGGAGACGCTCGATGCGACCCTCACTTCGCGTTGCCTACCATCGCCACCTCCCGTGCCGGTTTTTTGGATGACGGTCCGGCTACACCCTTCGTGACTCTCATGCCGGAGCTCGCGTCTATGATGGTGGCGCATGTCCTAGCAACCGCTATAGATGACTCCCTGCCTGCGTCTCTCTCCCTCGTTGTCGTACAGGGCTTCTTGCGCGATCAGCTCGGTTATGAAGGGTTGGTGTTGACCGATGACCTGTGCATGGGAGCCATCTCTTCTATGTTCCCGCCGGAAGAAGCGGCGCGCATGGCTCTTTTGGCGGGGTGTGATGCTCCCCTTATCTGCCACCATGCCGTTGAGCTCCTAGAACCTGCCGCTGAAGCACTTCGCGGCGTACCGGAGGAGCTGTTGCGGCGTGCCCGAGAGCGCGTCGAGTGCTTCCGTCGCTTCATTCCGGAACCCCTGCCTCCTCTCCCCTTCCTAGTTTATCGAGAGTTCGCAGCAGACCTCCGCCACTTTTGCTCGCGCTTCGAAACCCTCTCGCCTCCTCCGGATTCCCCCGTGCAGAGAATGTAACTCCCTACCCATCCACATCTGTCCCAAGAAAAATATGAACTTCGTGGTGGGCGGTGACTTTGGGGCAGGAAGACGCGAGGGTGATCAAGTACGAGGTACGAAGTGAAAGAGTTAGGCGCAACAGAGTTGCGCGGGGGAGTTAGAGGGAGGCAAAGCCAACACAACGTGTGGGAACTAAATCCATGCACCCGTGAGGTTGAAGCTCCCTTAGTACGCAGAGCGTCTGTAACCCGCATGGGGATTAGCATCGCAGCGTTTCCCGAGAATTTTATTGGGACAGGTGTGCTACCCATCGCACTAAACCAGTTTTGCCCGGTGAACGCGTTGAATCGGAAGAGGCGGGGGAAGTGTTCCCAACCAGTCTAAGTGGGTTGTTGTAATAAACACCTGACCTTCAGATGGTAAAGTGCCAAGAAGTGCCTGACGTCGTGGCGGGTCAAGTTCTCCGAATATATCATCAATGAGCACTATGGGCGCAAGCCCCGTCTCTGTCTGGAGCAAACTTGCTTGCGCGAGCATGAGTGCCACCGCCAACGTGCGTTGTTGTCCTTCAGAGGCATAGGCGGCAGCCGGTTCCCCACCTATGCTCAGCAGAATGTCATCCCGATGCGGTCCCACTGTGGAGAAACCGACGCGTAAGTCGGTGTCCGTATTGTCCTGCATGGCACGGGCTAGGGGTTGGTGCGCGGAAGGTTCGTAACAGAGGGTGACACGCTCGTTGTGTCCGGCACTGATGCGCGCGTGAAACTCCGTCACGTGGGGTTCGAGGAGCGTGATGAGGCTTCGCCGCAGCAGCACAAGTCGTTCCCCATGCTGAGCCATCACCGCCGCGTAGCTCCGTAATGTTTCCCTACTCGGATGCGGTTGCCGCAGCAGGAGATTCCGTGATTTGAGAGCGCGTTTGTAGGCTAGGAGCTCTGCCCTATACTCCGGGTGCCACTGGGTTCCCAGAAAGTCGAGGTAATTTCTGCGCAGCTCAGCGGCTCCGCTCACCAGCTCAAGGTCTCGATTCCCCAGCCAAGTGACAGGCGGTACTCCGTTGAGGTAGCGGGAAGGGTCTCGCACCACCAACCCATCCGCCCGCAGTTCCATGCCGTGTGCCTGCCGGAGCAGACGACGGCGTCCGCAGTGGGTATCCAGTGCCACACCGAATTGCTCACACCCGTGCCGCACGAGACTTGCCAAGCGTGCCGTGCGAGGGCTGTGCAGGGTAAGCCCCACGCAGATGGCCTCGATCAAACTCGTCTTTCCCTGTGCGTTCTCTCCCAGCAACAAAACCCCGCGCTCCGGTATTTCCCAGCTGAGTTCTTCGTAGCAACGAAAGTCCTTCACTCTCAACGCTTGCAGCATTTACTCGAACTCGGTAGGCAGGGAACGTATGGCTTCCATGATTTTGTGCCCGATGTGCAACTGCATCCGGCGTCCCCTCCCCCGTAGCTCTTCCGAGGTAAAGGCTATCGGGTCTCCCACACTGACGGTGAGCGGAAAGAAGCGCAAACGCCGACTGTGGATGGGCAGACACTCGAAAGCCCCCTCAATGCGCATCGGTTGCACGGGTACCCCGACCATCTTCCCGATGATGAATCCTATGCCGGGCATGGCATCGTGAATTTGACCATCCGGGCTGCGTGCTCCCTCCGGAAAGATGACGATACGTCCACCCGCGCGCAGAAGTCGCATCACCCCCAGTATGCTCCCCGGGTTCGGCTTCTCTTGGTCGATGGGCAGGGCATAACACAGCGGCAATAACCTTTTCATGAGCGGTGGGTCAAAGAGTGTCCGGCGTGCCAAAAAATGCACCGGTTTCTCAAATATCTGTCCCAGTAACGGCGGATCAATATAGCTCTCGTGGTTGGCTACGTATATGCATGGTCCTTCCTGGATGAGCTTCTCGTACCCGAGAACGCGTAGCCGAAAAACACTCTCAAACAGCCCGCGCATCAGGGAGTGCCCTAGAAAATAAACCGGGTTCATTCGTCTTGGTTCATTTTGCGTTGGACATCTGTGATGATTTCGGTCACAACTTGGTCGATACTCATCTCAGAGGTGTCAATCACCCGCGCGTCCGGTGCCTGTGTCAAGGGAGCGCATACCCGCTCGCGGTCACTTTTATCGCGCTCGCGAATGGAATCTTGAAGCCCCTGAGCGGCACGACGAGCGGCACGTACCTCCTCAGTTGCCGTCACAAAATACTTGAATGGGGTCTCCGGGAATACCACGGTGCCGATATCGCGCCCTTCCATCACCACCGGCTCATCAACATTATACTCTCTCTGCTTTTGCAAGAGAAACTCCCGTACTTCCGGCACGGCTGCCACCGTCGACACCGTTTCGTTCACCACAGTCTCGGTGAGCTCGCCGTTCAACCGCTTCCCGGCGCAGAGTACCGTCGACATCGTGCCTTCCTTGCCAAACTCCAGCGGCATATCTGCCAGTATTCGACGTATCCCTTCGATGTCGGTGACCTTCACTCCCCGCTGTGCCAAATACCAAGCGATAGCTCGGTACATAGCCCCGGTGTTGATAAATGTGTAACCCAGTACCTCTGCCACTCGCTTAGCAACCGTGGATTTGCCGGATGCCGCCGGTCCGTCTATCGCTATTGCCGGAGCTTTCATACCTGGTCAGTATAGCCCGCCCCCCCCTAGGTGTCAAGCCGCAATCCCACCGCCACCACACACGTCTGTCCCAGGAAAAATATGAGCTTCGCGGTGGGCGGTAACTTTGAGGCGGAAAGACGCGAGGGTGATCAAGTACGGGGTACGAAGTGAAGGAGTTAGGCGCAACGAGGTTGCGCGGGCATGGCGGGAGGAGGCAAAGCCGAAACGATGTATGGGAACTAAATCCATGCACCCGTGAGGTTGAAGCTCCCTTGGTACGCAGAGCGTCTGCAACCCGCGTGGGATTAGTATTACGGCGTTTTTCGAGAATTTTATAGGGACAGGTGTGACTTCGTACCCCGCACTTCGGCTTCTCCTTGCTTTTTGGCGGGAATCGTGATAGCATACCACGCATGAAGATGAAATCAATCATCGCGCAGGTACTGGTGATGCTGGCACTGTTGTTTGAGGTGGGGAACGCTCGGGAAGAATTGTGGACCCTGAAGACACCGGATACCGGGATGTTACCCAGCTATGCGCGGGTTGTGTATTTGAGCCGGATGGGCGAAAGACACGGTGGTTCCCACCTAGGCATGCAGGAATACTCGGTGAATATCCCTTTTGTAGACGGAAGAAAGAGTTACATCGGCAAGTGGTACTACAACGTACAGGCAAACGTTGGGGTGTCCATTATGGACGTGGGGGGACAGCTCAATCTGCGCCGCGATGAGTTGTACGACTTTTCTGTGCCGATAAGTATCGTGCACCCCTTGGGGGAAAACAGGCGAGCCATGCTTACCCTGATGCCTCGCTACGCGGGAGACACCGTGAGTTCCGCCCACGCTTGGGACTTGGGGGTGGCGGCGGAGTACGACTCCAAAGCGAGTGATACCTTTGCCTACGGGTTGGGGTTGGCGGCATCTCCCCGTTTCTCGGAGCACGTGTTTGTCCCTTACTTTTCTTTTCGATGGATGCCCTCGCCGGAGTGGTTGATTCGCCTTCGCGGCGGCCAGCTTGCCGCACTTTACCAAGTGCGAGATAACCTCCACATTGGACCGGCTTTGTGCTATGAGGGAGGCACGTGGATGGTATCTTCCCCACACGGACAACGAATTTTCCGCGTGAGGTCACTGGCATTCGCCGGAGTAGTGGAGTACAACTTCTCCCGCCCGGGAACACCCAAAAAGATGCTCAACTTTGCCGCAGGGATGAGTTTGGCATCGACAGCTGAGTTTTGCCAGCGCAAAATTGACCGCGATACCATCAAAATGTACCACTACAAACCCGGGGCTTTCGTCTCTGCCGAACTCGATTTCCGCTTCTGACGCCCCTTTCCGCCCGTGCGTCTCTCGTGCCCTCATTTGTCTGAATGCAGGGGAAAGGCGTTCTTGTGCCAACGGAAGATAGGTCGTTGACGGGGAGCGAGAAAGACCTCGACTATATCGCAGCGAGTGGGAATACCCTCCGCACGATCACCGAGGAGTCGCAGCCAGTTGTTAGCCCCATGTCTCAGTAGTTTACGTTTTTTTCGGGAGACGGCACGAACGGGATCCCCGGAAGTCGGCGACATCGTGCTTTTCACCTCCACGAAAACAAGCGTATCGCCGTCCCGCGCGACGATGTCGAGCTCTCCTCGGTCACCCCAGCGGAAATTGCGACGGAGAATTCGTAAGCCCCGTGTGCGCAAAAAAGAAGCAGTTGCGAGTTCTGCGTACGCCCCGCGATACCGGGCATCCGGTGTGGCGGCATCATGAGTACTCCAAGGGCAGCGTAGCCTGTGCAACAGGTGCAAACGTGAGGCGATGATGTGGCGTAATTCCATGTTTCTCAATGGCAAGAAGATGTTCCTTGGTACCGTACCCGGCATTGTGGTCCCAGCCGTACCAAGGAAATTGGGCATGTAGGCGGAGCATGAGCCGATCCCGCGTGACCTTGGCGAGCACACTGGCAGCGGCAATACTCAGGCAATGCGCGTCTCCCTTCACCAGCGAACGGCAGGGAAACGGGAAATCAGGTACCGGCAAACCATCGATCAGGCAATAATCCGGCACGGGGCACAGCCCTTGTGCCGCGCGCGCCATGGCTAAGTGAGTGGCGCGCAGGATGTTCATGCGGTCTATTTCTTCCACCGAAGCAGAGGCGACACTCTTGAGCACGGAAGCATCTGCTAGCAGTTTCTCGTAAAGTGCCTCGCGCTTGCGCGCCGTAAGTTGCTTCGAGTCTGTCAACCCCGGTAGCTCAAAGTCCTCCGGGAGTATCACGGCGGCGGCTACCACCGGTCCTGCTAGGGGTCCGCGCCCCGCTTCGTCGATGCCGCACACGCGATAATACCCCCGCGCGCGCGCGTCGGCTTCGTATTGCGTGGTGGGTGTTGTGCGCATGGCTTTTCTCGAGACAAGGTGCTGTGCCTCAGCCTATTTGGAACGCTTTTGTGAGGGAGCTTGCAGACTTTCCGGCAACGCTTCGCCGGGGAGAAGCTCGTGCAGCGTTTCGATGTCATCCAAATACCGACTGATGGGGGTGGAGGGTCCGGCGGCTTGCTTGCGCAGCAGTCGCATCGTTTCCTCGTACTGGGCAAAGCTGTCGGTGTTAGCTCTCCCGAGGTGTGTGATTTCGTACCAGTCCAAGTAATCGCGTCCGCGAATGGAAGCATCGGTGTAAGCGCGGCGTAAGTCGGCGAGGGGAGCGAGTGCTTTCTCCTCTTCATGGGGTGCTTTGCCGTTCGCCATACGGGTGACAATGTTCAGGTACTCCGAAATGATCGCGCGGTAGCCCGGAAACGCCGTGAGATTGAGCCGCGTCAGTTTCATCATGCAGGGATAGAGCTGCTCGCGCCAATCCGGCAGTCGCTCAAATTCCTCGAGCTGGTGTAGACTGACCGTAAGTGGCAGACGCGTGCCCTCCTGTACCCCGGTGAAGGTGAGTGCTTCGTTGAGTCGCCGCTCTGTTTCCAGCGGCGTGAGCAGATCAGATGTACTCGGCATAGCCAAGGTCGCGAGTTCCAATGCCCACCACTTGGTGAAGTTGGTCTTGTTCAGGTTGAGCTCGTGGAAATAGGTGCCTATCACCTCCCGGGAATCGGCGGCATCTTGTGTGAGAGCCTCTGCCATGAGTGAGCGCAGACGCTGCGCGCCGTCTTCCTGATGCAATAATCCCAAAATGAGTACCCCGCACGATACCTCGTACACCTGCCGCGACCCCGCGTCGAGCAGCCGGGCGGGTTGCGTGTTGATGATGTCTTCCGGTGTCATCATCTCCGCCTTGTCAAAGAGCGTCTGGTAAAGCCGACGGTCGACGCGTCCCTCACGCCACAGCATCGCCTGCTGTACCCCTACGACCAGCCAAGTCGGCATTTGAATGCTCTCCGGCAGAGCCGCCGCCTTGACTCCTCGCAGGGCATATTCGTAAAGCAGCATCATTACGATCGCTTCATCAAGGTGCTCCAAATCTATCCCGCCACCCGCGTAGATGCGGATCTGCAGGTTCGGCTCGCTGCCGATAATCCTCACATGCGTCCGAATCGGGTGCAGATGTACTCGGTCGGCTGTCGTTCCCCAAAGGCGAATGGATATGCCGTATTTCCACTCATTCGGCATCTCCAGCAACTGGTTGAAATGTTTGCGTATGTCATCCGCACGCGATGCCAGTATTCCCATCCTCAAAATGTCTCCCCCACTGACAGAAAACATACGCGACTCGGAGACAACGTGCTTATCTTCTGCCACATACTCCACCGCTCGCGCCGTCTCGCCGGTTTCCCCGTTCGTTGCCTCACTCTCCTTCGGTATATTAATGAGCCACGGCGGTAGCTCTCCCACCTCCGGCTGTTCTTCCAACACTTCCGGCTGCGCCGCCCCACCTCCGGTTTCTACCATCGGCTCATCCTCTTCCGGCTCCGCCCATACGAGTGCTGCCGCTATTCCCACACACACGCTGATCGCTCCGCTTTTCACTCCGCTATCTTACCAAATGTTCCCCCATTCAGCAAGCACGAGTCGCCCCATGCCCACACCTGTTCCAATAAAATTCTCGAAAAACGCCGCAATGCTAATCCCCATGCGGGTTACAGACGCTCTGCGTATTAGGGGGGCTTCATCCTCACGGGTGCTTTGATTTATTCCCCTCGCATCGTTCCGGCTTTGCCTCCTTCCAACTCTCCTACGCAACCGCGTTGCGCCTAACTCCTCCACTTCGTACCTCGTACTTGATCACTTCCCCGTTTCCCTGCGGCAAAGTCATCGCCCACCACGAAGCTCTTAATTTATTTGGGACAGATGTGCCCCATGCCCGCATCCGTCCCAAGAAACCTCCTGAAAAATGCCGGAGTTACTCATCCGTAAACGTGATGGATTTACTCCACCCGTCCCTCGGCGTGTACGTGCCGGGGAATATGGCGCGGGCAACATCGAGGTACGCTTTCGGATTGGGCATGGACGGACTGTAGTGGGTGAGCCACAACTCCTTCACCCCCCCGGCGTCACGCGCCATCTGTGCTGCCTCCTCGAAGAGCAAGTGGCGATTTTCCCAACCGGTGGCTATCATTTCCCTGTTTCCGTACATGCCCTCGCAGATGAAGAGGTCTGAGTTCGCCGCCATCTGGGGGATAGCGGGTGTGGGACGCGTGTCGGTACAGTACGTCACCTTAATCCCGCGTCGCGGCGGTCCCATCACCATATCGGGCGTGAAGGTTCGCTCTCCCGCTTGCACAGTTTCCCCACGTTGCAGGCTCTTCCACAGTCGCAGGGGGATCCCCGCGTCTTTGGCTCGTTGCACGTCAAACTTTCCTGCCCTCGGCAATTCGAATGTATATCCGTAGCACGGCACTCCGTGATTGAGAGCAAAGGCACGGATGTCACACTCCAAAAAGAACATGGTTTGCTCCTCCGTATCTATCTCGGATACCTGCACCTCGAATGGAAGATTATTAGCTATAATACGCAGAGCCCGCACCACTCTTTCTGTGCCTACCGGTCCGATAATGGACAACGGCTCTGTCCGCCCCGAATTGCCCATACTCAGCAGCAGCCCCGGCAATCCGCTCACGTGATCGGCATGCAGATGAGTGAGCAACAATTTATCTACCGGCTTCAGACTCATTCCCGCTTCCGATGCCGCCACCTGTGTGCCTTCCCCGCAATCCACCAACACATTGTGCCCACAATAACGCACCATCAGCGATGTGAGCCACCTATTCGCCAGAGGCTGGGTGCCCCCTGTCCCCAATAAGCATATATCCAGCACGCCGCATACTCTACCACGGCTTCTTCCCCATGGCAAGCAAAAGCCGCTCTCCCTCCGCGCCATACTCACCTGCCCCATGAAGTTTCCAGATTTTTCTCGGGACGGATGTGGAATTTTGCTCGCCTTTGGGGGTGATTCGTGGTACAAGGAGGGCATTATGGCAACGCCACCCTTTGTATACCAAGAGATGTTCCCCATGGGGGAGGATTCAACGACGTATAAGTTGATTACCAAAGACTTCGTGAGTGTAGGGGACTTTGAGGGGCACCCCATGCTCAAAGTAGAGCCGGAAGGGCTGCGGCTTCTGGCTGAAACGGCTTGGCACGACGTGGCTTTCTACCTCCGCCCGGAGCATCTGCGGATGGTGCGGGGCATCCTGAGCGACCCGGCGGCTTCTGAAAACGATAAGAGTGTGGCACTTACAATGCTGCGCAATGCCGAAGTGGCAGCTCTGGGTGTATTGCCCCTCTGCCAAGATACTGGAACTGCCATCTGCGTCGGCAAGAAAGGGCAGCAAGTGTGGACGGGCTGTAACGACGCGGAATGGATATCCCATGGAGCTTACGACTGCTACACTACCAACAATTTACGCTACTCCCAAAATGTGGGGTTGGACATGTATCGCGAGGTGAACACCGGTACCAACCTCCCGGCGCAGGTCGATATCTTTTCCACCGACCACGGCATGGAGTACAGTTTTCTCTTCATCGCCAAGGGAGGCGGATCCGCCAATAAGACGTACCTCTATCAAGAGACTAAAGCCCTACTGAATCCACTCTCGCTCAAGAAGTTCCTAGTAGAAAAGATGAGCACGTTGGGCACGGCTGCCTGCCCGCCTTACCACGTGGCATTCGTGGTGGGGGGAACGAGCGCGGAGCTCTGCCTGAAGACGGTGAAGTTGGCATCGGCTAAATACTACGACAGTCTGCCCACCACAGGCAATGAGCACGGGCGTGCTTTCCGGGATGTGGAGCTGGAGGCTGAACTGCGCGCCGAAGCGGAGAAGCTGGGACTCGGTGCCCAATTCGGGGGCAAGTGGTTTGCCTTGGATGTGCGTGTGGTGCGCCTACCTCGTCACGGGGCGTCCTGTCCGGTGGCTCTGGGTGTGTCATGCTCGGCTGACCGCAATGTCAAAGCGAAAATCACGCCGGAGGGTATCTTCATTGAGGAGCTGGAGCAGGATCCCGGTAAATACATCCCCGCTGAGCTGCGTGAAGCGAAAAGTACCGGTGTCCCCATCGACCTAGACCGCCCGATGCCCGAGGTGCTCGCCGAGCTTTCTAAGTATCCGGTGAAAACTCGACTTTCGCTCTCCGGCACCATCATCGTAGGACGCGACATCGCCCACGCGAAGCTCAAGGAGCGTCTGGACGCCGGGCAAGAGCTTCCCGCTTACATCAAGGAGCACCCCATTTACTACGCGGGACCTGCCAAGACCCCCGCAGGTCTCCCCTCCGGCTCCTTCGGTCCCACCACGGCGGGGCGCATGGATTCCTACGTTGAACTCTTCCAATCCCACGGCGGCAGTCTCATCATGATCGCCAAGGGCAACCGTTCCCAAGCCGTCACCGATGCGTGTCAGAAATACGGCGGCTTTTACTTGGGTTCTATCGGCGGTGTGGCGGCCGATTTGGCGAAAAATTGTATCTCGTCCATTGAATGTCTGGAGTATCCGGAACTCGGCATGGAAGCTATCTGGAAAATTACGGTCAAAGATTTCCCCGCCTACATCCTCGTCGACGACAAGGGGAATGACTTCTTCGCGGATATCCGCGCCGGTTGGGCTTGCCCCGGCTGCCCCGCTCACTGACCTCTCCCTCGCGCTCAACATGGTTGACCATGAGTCCTAAGTTGCAGACGTTCCTCAGGCGGCTGTTCGGCTCCGCGATTTTGTTGTCTCTGCTGGTGGGTGTCATTGCGGCAGCCGTCTATGACCACGGCAATTTATACTACGCGGGGGCGTTCGTGTGCTTGTTGTGCTCTCTGGCGGGTGTGGAGTGGTTCTTTATGCTGCGCGGCAAGGAGCAGGAGTGCAACCGCCCCCTCATCTTGGTCGGCACTTGTCTGTACCCGTGGTTGCTCATGTTCCTGCTGCCGCCTGACCTGCATGACCGCCCCGATGCGCACGCGTCCTCGTGCGCCCTCCCGCTCCTCGCCCTCATTGTGTACGCGTTGACGGCGTTTGTCTGCGAACTGGTGCGCCTCGACTACGGCAAACAAAACTTCGCCGCTGCCCTGCGCGGTTTGGGCACCACACTGCTCGCTTTTATCTACCCCGGCTGGCTTTTCGCTTTCGCGCTCCTAGCCATCCACCGAGACGAGCTCGCTGTCTCGATTCTTTGCATCATTGTCCTGTCCAAGCTGAGCGATATCTGGGCATACTTGAGCGGTGTCCTGCTGGGGCATCGTGTCATTCCTCGCCCCTTCAGCCCGGCAGTTTCCCCCAACAAATCTTGGGAGGGCATCATCGCTTCCTTCCTGCTCACCACTCTCTGCTTCATGGCTGTTCCCCTCTGCTGGGCCGATCTCTGCTTGGGCAAGGGAAACGGTGTACTTCTCGCCGCTCTCATTGTCCCGCCGATCTTTCTGCTCGCTGTGGTGGGTGACCTCGTCGGCTCGCTCATCAAGCGCGGCTTGGGCGTCAAGGACAGCGGTCACCTGATCCCCGGCATCGGCGGCATCATCGACCTCATCGACTCCCCCTCCATCGCCGTCCCTCTCTTCACCCTGCTTGCCTGTGCCCTCCTGTAGCTCTTCCCTCTTCTCTATACCTCCCACCGCTACACACATCCTCGCATCAGTCGGGGGAGGAGGGTGTCGCGGAGCGCGGCAAGTTTCAAGTTTTCTTCATTATTCGAGGCGATGGTTCGATTGATCGTGTCAAGTGTGTCAACCATAGGCGAGGTGCTCAGGTCTTTCGGTGCCATAACTTCGAAATTTTCGAGATCGCCCTTGGTGATAAAACGTATAACAGAGCCCCGTTGTCCCAACGTTATCTCACCCAGACGGAACTGAATTGCGTAAAAAAGCCACGCCGCGTACTTTGGTTCGTATGGGATTAAGACATAAGTGCGTTGATACGCGTCAAACTTCCCGTTGTAAAATTTGACGTTGAAATTTCCGTTCCCGGCAACCAAAATAGCGTTGCCATCGTAGGAGTAATCATTCACCCAAGTGTAATCCCGCGCGCAACTGAAAAATGGATACTTCCCCTGATTCGACGCAATATTGGCATTCTTTTTCCCGGTTTTTACCGGTAGAAATTCTGATAAACGGTACATACGCCAGTCCACCGGTGCTGTACCACCCTGCGCGTTAAAATCTATAAACCAGTTTTTATATATTGCCTTCGCCTGCTCTTCCAAATTCCTGTTGATCGCTAGGTTAAGCTCGATCTTGTCATCGAGAGCACCGAGGATGGAGGCGATTTTTTCTTGAGTGGAGAAGGGGAAGATGCGCGCTTCATACTCCATGATGGCAGATATATCGCCACGGGGCATCCTCGTTCCCTTGGATGTTGCCATGGAATACGCGAAAAATGCATCATCGACCAACAAATAGAAGAGGAATCTCGGGCATATCCCTTCCCTAGCGCGAAAGACCAATACATCGTTCGAGCAGCCGCCGTGGTACTTGGCATGCCATATTTTTTTGAAATACGGTCTTATATTAGACACCAAAACATCACCTTTCCGGAACGCCGTAACCCTGCCGGTGGGGGGAAGGCATGTTGATTGAGTGATGCCGCCTCGATTGGGTAACATATTCTCCGTTGAAATGTACGAATCTTCCGACAGAGAAGACACATCCACCTTTTCTCTGACGCGGTCGCAAATCTCTGAGAGCTTACATATCATACCCGATAGCACTTAATTTATCCCGCATAGCGGCTTCGAGCTCGTGGGACTTATCGAAGAGCTCGGTCAGTTCGGAGGTGAGGCGAAGCATTTTTGCGTCAAAGGTTTCGGTGTCTGCTCGGGCATCCTCGATGCCAACGTAGCGACCGGGGGTGAGGACGAAGCCCTGCTGGGCGATAGACTCGGTAGCAACGACGGCGCAGAAGCCTCTGACATCGTGGAGGGAGTCATTGCGGAAGGCATCGAAGGTGGAAGCGAGTTTGTGGATATCCTCGTCCGAGAATTCGCGGTGTTTACGATCGACCATGTGCCCCATATCGCGGGCATCAATAAAGAGCGTTTTCCGCTTTTGGCGTTTATCTTTGGAAATGAACCAGAGGGCGACCGGGATAGTGACGTTGTAAAAAAGCTGGGGCGGCATGGCGATGATCCCTTCGATGAGATCCGCTTCGATTATCCTTTGCCGGATGGCATTCTCACCACCGAATTGTGACGTGAGGGCTCCGTTGGCAAGCACGAGTCCGATTCGTCCGAAAGGCGCAAGGTGGTAAATCATGTGCTGAATCCACGCGAAGTTTGCGTTGCTCGCGGGAGGAATGCCGAATTGCCAACGGGGGTCATCGAGCAGCTTTCCTTGTTTCCACGGGGAATAATTGAAGGGTGGGTTGGCGAGGATGAAGTCGGCACGCAAGTCACGGTGCAGGTCGTCCGTGAAGGTATCCGCCGGGTGCTCACCGAGATCGGCACCGAGTCCTCGGACAGCGAGATTGATGCGAGCCATGCCCCAAGTGTCGGAGTTGGCTTCCTGACCGTAAATGGAGATGGCACCGTGTCTCCCGGCATGAGCACGGATGAACTTGGCACTCTGCACGAACATACCGCCGGACCCGCAGCAGGGATCGTATACTCGGCAATTTTCGAAGGGTTGCAGGACTTCCACGAGGGTGCGCACGATGCTGGCGGGGGTGTAGTACTCGCCGCCCCGCCTACCCTCGTACTCGGCGAACTGCGCGAGGCAGTATTCGTAGGTTCGACCGAGGACGTCCTCGCAATCGCTCATGCGGTCCATGTCGGTGCTGTTGGTGAACACATCTACCGCGTCACCGAGCACCGTTTTATCGATCTTGAGCCCGGCGTAGATTTTGGGGAGAACGCCCCGCAGAGAGGCATTCCTTTCTTCGATGATACGCATGGCTTCATCGAGCACCATGCCGATGCGGGGGGAATGAGCGGCGGCGGCAATCGTGCCCCACCGGGCGGCTTCCGGTACGTAGAAAACACCCTCCGCTTTGTAGGCACCTTCTTCATTTTCATTGCCCTCGCCCTTATCGACGAGCCTTTTGTGCTTGCGGTCAAATGCCACAGAGATGTAGCGCAGGAAGATGAGTCCGATGATGACTTGCCGGTATTCTGTCGCCGAAATATGCCCCCGCATGACACAGACGGCATCCCACAGTTGCCTCCCAAACCCAATGTTGACTGTCGTTTTTTCAGGCATAGTACCACAAACAAAGCACTGGTAGTCAAGTCTACTCAGCTGGCGTACAAAGTCAAACAAAACCACCTCGCCCACCGCATCTGTCCTCCCAAAAAATTCTGACAATTGCCACGATGCTAGTTTCCATACGGTTTTTACACGTTTACACATCCCTGCCACGCATCCTCGCCACAGCTTTGCCACTTCGTACCTCTCTTTCTTCCCATCTGCTATGCCCATCACCCACCACCACTCGCGCTACTTCCCGCCCTTTTCTTCTCTCCTACCACACACGTCTCTCCCTAGCTTTGCCACTTCGTACTTCGTACTTGATCATCCTCGCATCTTCCCGCTCCAAAGTCACCGCCCACCACGAAGTTCATATTTTCCTCGGGACAGATGTTTGTGTTTGTGCTTGCAATTCGGGATATTTTCGCGTATAGTCCTCCCCGCACTGCGGCATGTTTGCTTTTTCCGGTGTCTTTTCTTAGGGCGGGTGTCAGAGTGGTCGAATGAGCACGATTGGAAATCGTGTGTGCGTCAAAAGCGTACCGAGGGTTCGAATCCCTCCCCGTCCGTGAGTGATCCCTCGATGCGCGCGGCGGTGCGGGTGCGGCAGGTATTGTTGGTAGGCATGGAAATTACACAGCCTCGCGTTACAGACGCACTGCGTACCAAGGGGGCTTCAACCTTACGGGTGCATGGATTTGGTTC
>CAYWNS010000044.1:0-16524 GCA_964459715.1 uncultured Akkermansia sp. | reverse complement strand
TTGCGGAGCTCGCCAAGTGGGAAAACGCAAAAAACTATCATCATGTAGCTATTTCGTCACCTCGTTTTGAGGTTTGGCTGCTCATGCACATCATGAGTCTAAAGGATGCCGGAAAGTTTGGCGCAACGGGGATGCGCGGGAGTGGGAATGAAAAGCCATGCGGGGAGCGCACGGGGGGGGGAGGGGCAGGAAGCCGCACAGATGATGACCTTGCGGCGTTTCTTAGGACGGCTTTTTTGATTCGTTTGGGTCGTGGGCAAAGAAGATGCAGAGTTCGTAGAGGAGGTAGAGAGGGAGAGCCATGAGGAGCATGGTACCGGGGTCCGGGGCGGGGGCAAGGAGGAGGGCAAGGGCGAAGCTGCCGACGAGCATGTAGGGGCGAATCCGGCGCATGCGATGACGTGTCAGGATGTTGAAACGCATGAGCGGATAGAGGACAACGGGTAGTTCGAAGATGAGACCGAAGACGAGGACGAGTTTGATGGCGAAGCTCAGGTAATAACCAATACGCCATTCATTGGCGATACCCAACGAGAGAGAATACTCGTGGAAGAAGGATAAGACGCGGGGCAGAACAGCCCAGTAGCAGAAAGCACAACCGGCTAGGAAAAGCAGCACGCCCCACCACAAACACCGCAGCAGCACCCGCTTCTCGTGCTCGAGCAATCCGGGCATCACAAAGCGCAACAGCAGGTACAGCAACAGCGGACTTGCCAAGATGACACCGCCAAAGAATGCCAGCTGCACGGAGAGCAGGAACGCCTCCCCCGGGCGAAAGGCTCCCATGATGCGCGGCTCGTGCTTTCCTTGTCCGATATGAAGGTCAGCCCCGGTGCGGCGCAGGGCACGGGCGAGCTCGATCACTTGCGGTGAGTTAGCTTGGGTGAAGAAAGTTTCCTGCTCGGTGGGCGAGAGAAGCGCAGCGGCACGCAGGAGCTCCAGAGCGTCGGCGAGTTGCAGTACCTGCGGCGGCATCCGTGTCTCCAGCTCCCGCCGCAGCGGTTCCGGCATTCCGACTCGCACTTGCTGCAATTCCTTGGCCATCAACCAATCTTCGGCGTGCACAGAGGCGGGGAGGTGCTCTCGCTCATGCGCCAGCCAAACTCCCTGCACCGGTCGCAGAAGAATATCCAGCAAAGACGGTGTGAAAGCGAAACACACCAGCATGGAAACCAGAGAAACCAGAGCCATGCGAATCAGCGTTCGCCGGAGTTCCTCCAAGTGCTCCAAGAAACTCATCTCTTTGGGGTCATCACCTTCCTGATGCACTGCTGCGGAACGTGGTAATGCCATAAGTCAGATGTGAGCATGTACGGGATGCTATCTACGAAGAGAAGCGCACGCGCGAGCGCAAGGAAAACACAATCGGCACGCCTTCCGCCTTTGTATGGGCATAAATGACAGAACGTAAAAAGCGTGCATAACTCTCGCTTAACAGCCGCTTGTCGTTCACAAACAATACATACGTCGGTACCGGCATCCGCATGTATTTCTCATTGAGCGCGACCGTCGCGTAGTACAGCTTGAGACGGCGTCCGTTGATGTATGCCGGAGGGGTGGTTTCCATGCTTTTTTGCAGCAGCCGATTGAGTTCTCCCGTGCTCGGAATGTGCCTACAATTTCGCCGCAGTTTTTCCACAGCGGAAAAAATACCGGACAAACCACTGCTATTCACGGCAGAAACGAACACGCGGGGTGCGGTCTCCAAGAAAAAGAGATGCTCCCGCACCATTGCCTCCAGTCTCGCACATCGCTTCTTCAACGGCTCCTCCGGATAATACAGGTCAATTTTGTTGAGTACCACCACGCAGGGTTTCTTCTCTTCCAGTATGACAGCGGCGATGCGAACATCCTGCCGTGTAATACCTGCCTCACAATCAATCACCAGTAAGCACACATCCGATCTCCGGATAGCGCGTTCGCTCCGCATGGCAGAAAAGACTTCCACCGAGGTATCTCTCTTGGAGCGTGGGCGCATACCGGCTGTGTCAATAAGGACATAATTTTGTTCACTCCGGCTGTACGGGATGTCCACGGCATCGCGGGTCGTGCCTGCCTGTTCTGAAACAATGGTTCGGCTATCCCGCAGGATGGCGTTGATTAGCGAGGATTTCCCGGCATTCGGACGCCCCACCACAGCCATGCGTATGGCACTTTCCCCATCCGTCGGCAGTGTTGCTCCTGCGTCCTCCTCATTTGCACCGGTCGCGGGCGAGGGCACAGGAGGCACACCAAGTCGGCTCAAGTGCTCATCGAGCACCTGCCGTAATTCATTCAATCCCCTTCCGTGCGCAGCCGAAGTAAACACATACCGCTCAAAGCCCATATCCATAAACTCACCGAGTGCCAACTCCTGTGCTGCCGTATCCGCTTTGTTGAGTACGAGTAGAACGGGCACCCGGCTTTGATGCAGATACCGAGCAATGTCGCGATCCATCGGGGTGAGATGCTCGCGGCAGTCGCAGACAAAGAGAATGAGATCTGCGGCAGCCATGGCAACCCTAGCTTCCTCCGCCACCCGTGCTGCCAAGCTGTCCGTTGTATCCGAACCCATCCCACCCGTATCCACCACAGATGCCTCAAAGGTTGCCCCGCAGAGAGGCGCGGATATTCGGTCCCGCGTCACCCCGGGTTGATTGTGGACTATGGCAATCTTTCTGCCTACCAAGCAATTAAACAAGGCGGACTTGCCCACATTGGGGCGTCCCACGATAGCGACTGTCGGTACGGGCATAAAAAAGGGGAGTTACGGACGCTCGGTGGCACTGTGGTATTGGGAACGTTCCCCCTTGGGTCTTACATAGGGCGCAACCCCCACGCAACGTATTCCCTTGCCCGAACCCACGAGATCAACAAGCCCTCCAACCTGTTTCATTATTTTTTTCTCGCGTAACTGTCCGTACGTATTCATCACGGCGTACGTAAAAAACTTGGGGGTACTCTGGCAGAGCATGTGCAGGTTTTGAGCGGAATCGAGCATGACGCGCGGTCGCATGAAGTTCAGATATTCACCCATGCGACACGCCCCGAGCACCGCCCGCGTGTCCGCGTTCATTACTTGTCCGTAAAGCATGCTCTTACCACCGACCATCATTGACCGCAAACTGATCACGAGGCGTTGTCCGCGCACCTGCACTTGGAAAGCTTGCACTGTGGCACCGCTGCCTACATTGAACAGGGCGGCGTTGGAGGTAAAGACCGTGCTCATATCCGGCAGTCGCAACGTTGCCGTTACACGATACATACCGGGCTGCCGTATTTTGTACGCCGGACTGAGGCTAATCGTGAACTCTCTGTGCGAACCCGGAGCTATCGTGAGATTGGGGTAGCGGGGGATGGCATTGGGCGCGACGTTGGACACATCGCCCTGCCGCATCACATTCAAAAACAACCAACAACGACCGGGAGTGTTGACGAGTGACACGGGTGCGTCCGTTCGGTTTGTAATCGAAAGCCGCAGGCTGGCATCTTCGCCGAGTATGTACTCGCGCCCCACCGGCGCGAGCCGCACGTCAAGCTGGGCGTACACGGGCGTCCAGCCGCAGCATAGAGTGAGTATCAAGGGTATGAGGAATTTGCGTATGGTGTTCATTTCAGAATGGGGGTGTAGTTTATTTTTTCTCATTTTGAGCCGTTCGAAAACCACGTTGTTTCTCCCGCCGAGCCGGGTCTACTGCGGGGACGATGTCAGTGCTATTTGCCGACATCACTACGTAATACGGCGAAAGAGGAAATCGCTCGGGTACTTGGGTACTCGTCCATTCCTCCGTCGCGTGGGGCGGAGTTACGTACTTGCGCACCGTCTTCACGAGCCGCGCATTGGGTATAGCTTCTCGGCGGTAGCGGGCGTATGCCAAGGCATCCCAGTAGGACACACCGCACACGGGCGCATCCGACGCTGCCTTTTGCTGTTTATCCCAATCGATGGGAGTATGTTCGTCCACTGCGGCAGGCATATCGATGTGCAACCGTTGCCTTTCGTCGGGGCTCATTGAATTGAAAGCTGCCAAGAAGTCGGTATACTCGCTGATACTCACCGGGTTACTATGCACGCGCCACTCTATCCCATCGCACAGGCAGTACACATAATCATCCGTAACAGCGGGCAGTGTTTCCGGTCCACAGAGATAAAAGCGTATAAGAGCTGAGACGACCGCCGTAACCAACACACCTACCGCATAGAAAGCAAGCCCCCTCTTACCACTCACCGGCGCACGCAGTGCTCGCTTTACATATCTCCACTTCGCGTAGTGCAGCAATGACTTGGACTTGCGCTGCTCCCCCGACTTGTGGCGAGTGTTCTTTTGCAGACGGAGGGAATTAAGCGCACCGAGCAGATGTTGCCACTCCAATACGACACCGCCGTAACCATTGCGCAACCAATGCACCACCACCGCAAGCTTGGATACGGTGAGTACTTCATTGGGCACCACCTGCTCGAGTATCTCGGCAAGTGCCGTCATTTGTGCCACGCGGTCTGCGTCTGCGGGTGTACCTTCCTCCAGCGGGGAAAGAAAGGAGAACACATCGTTTTCTAGGTAGACGGAGGCAAGGTCGAGGGGAAGAGCCGCTAGGTTTTGACCTATGCACGCGCTGTAGAGCTCCGCCACAGCTTGTGCCAACGCAAATCCCTGTTTATATGACAAGCCGCCTCCTTCCCCAAGCAGCGCACTGAGCGACTTGCCTGCCGGTTTTTCCTGCACCACGTACGAATAATTGCCGGTTTGCGCCGCTTCCAACACCGGGCTGACGTGCCCTAACGTCACAGCAGCTCGTCTCCGCGCACTCTCGCGGAAGTGCTCCACCACAGTATCGGAGTAACCCGATCGCAGCACTTCTATCACTACCGTGCGGTCTACGTAACTCTGCGTAGCGGCATACAATTCGCTCCGCTCGCGCGAGCAGAGCCTCTCCGTAAGCGTATAGTGTCCCAGTTTCGTGGGTAATTCGTCAAAGATCGGGCTCATATATCAGTTTCATCCGGCTGTTTGATCACGTCCGAGTAGGGTACTGCCTCTTCCAAAGTTGGGATCAGACCGTCGTCCGGCAAAAGTCCGCCGGGGGTTGTACTGCGGCGTCGGCTGTTGAGGCGTTGCTCATGCAGTATCAAGGCTGCCGGTTCGCTGATGCAGTCGAGCGGTTCTCCTTGGTAGTATAGCTTGGCAGTGTAACCGTAATACTTGACTTCCGCCGCCGTGTTATCTTCCGTTTCTTCATTGACCGGCACGTTGTAATTGACCAACAAATCCTCCTCACAATCGTTCCATGCGGGCTTTTCGTTCACCCACGAAAGCTTGGGCGAGTGCCGAGCAAAGTCAATCTTGCGCCCATTGACCAATTCAAAGAATTGGATTGTGATGTAGATATCGTCCGGTCGGATGTGCTCCCCGGGGGCGAGCATCACCGGCAGCATGATATTTACACATTCCCCCTGCTCTGTGTCAAAAGTATGCTGCAAACGCTGCGGTCCAAACGCGAGTTTTCCACGCAACGCGTCGGGTTGCTCCACGCCGTAAGTCAAACGTCGGGACGCCAGTGTAAAGTACTTACCGGCCCGTTCGCGCATGCCGAAGAGTTTTCCGTAGTAGTCGCGGGCCTTGTGCGGATTGAGCAGCTTATCATACGCCATTCCGTAGTAGTACAGCATAGCCGGGTGTTCCGGTTCGATGGCTCGCGCCTGCTCCAAGTAAAGCACGCAGCGTTTCATGTCTCCGGATATCATTGCCGCCACCCCACGGCGAATCAGCTCATCCACCTTTTTCCCCCCACCTGTACTCTGCACCTTCTCCTCGCTAGACTCTTCCTGAGTTGCTCGACTCGCCCCCTCCGTGCCCGCTTCCCGCTCCAAAGCAGCGGTCGCAGCATCGATGTCACCGGTATCTTCCGAAATGATCGCCGCAACGCTCCGTGGGCGTATCTCCGGAGCCTCACTCGTGTCTGCCGGAACTTTTTTCACTTGGGTGGGCGAGGATTCGGCGGCACCTATCCCCGCAGAGCCGACCGCACCCTCTTTTACCTCTTGCTGCAATTCCCGTGCCTCCAGTACGGCTAATTCCATGCGGGCTGTTTCCATAGCCCGATCGTACGAATCTTCCAACCGCCTCACTACCCCGACCCCGAGTACTACGAGCTCGACCGCAATTACCGTGCGCAGTATTGCCGTCACCACGCCCGTCTGCGTCATCTTCATCACCGTACGCAGTCCTCGCCTCCACAGGGAAGTTACACCCCCCCCCGTGCACCGTTGGTACACTCCGCGTACTTTCTGAACCACACCATTTATCATCTCCCCGTGCGCTTATTATACCGAATTTCAGTGCCCGTGCACAGCAAAAAATCATCTCCCAGCCAAGCCAAACCACATCTGTCCCAAGAAAAATATGAACTTCGTGGTGGGCGGTGACTTTGGAGCAGGAAGACGCGAGGATGATCAAGTACGAGGTACGAAGTACGAGGTACGAAGTGAAAGAGTCAGGCGCAACGGAGTTGCGCAGAGGGAGATGGAAGAAGCAAAGCCGGAACAACGCGTGGGAACCAATCCATGCACCTGTGATGTGGAAGCCCCCTTGGTACGCAGAGCGTCTGTAACCCACATGGGAATCAGCATCGCAGCGTTTTTCGAGAATTTTATTGGGACAGGTGTGGAGCCAAACCTGTCCCAAATAAATTAAATGCTTGGAGCGGAACAATAACCTCGTTGCAGGGAAACACGAAGGTGATCAAGTACGAAGTACGAAGTGAAGAACTTTCCGGTGCTATCTTGTGGCAGAAAGACGTGCGCAGATGGCACACGGAGGTTTGCAACCACGCGCAGGACAGAAGGTGCGACCCCAGAGTATCATGCGCAAGTGCATCTCTCCCCACGTGCGCTCCGGAAAGAGTTGCTTCAGATCGTCTTCCACTTGGTTGGGATATTGATGCTGACTGAGTCCCCAACGGCGAGCGAGCCGAAGTATGTGCGTATCCACCGGGAAAGCGGGGTGTCCGAAAGCTTGATTCATCACCACCCCAGCCGTCTTGTGTCCGACTCCCGGCAGTGCTTCCAGCTCAGCATAGGATTCCGGTACGTTCCCGGCGTATCGCTCAACAAGTATTCGCGCGGTTTTCACAAGAGAGCGCGCCTTCGCGTCCGCAAGCCCGCAGGACGCTATGTACGGACGTACTTCCTCCGGTGTCATTTCCGCGAGTGCCTGCGGGGTCGATGCCACCGAAAAGAGCGCGGGCGTAACCCGGTTCACCCGCTCATCCGTACAGCGCGCAGAGAGCATGACAGCCACAAGCAGCGTGAACGCATCACGGTGTTGCAGGGGCACTTGCGGGTGCGGAAATGCACGCTCCAACTCTTCCGCCACTAGGACAGCTCTCTTCCGCACTCGTGTCATCGCCGTGGAAACGGCAGTCCGTCAACGTCGTTCGTTACTCAAGGGACCGAGAATGGCATCGCCCTCTTGTTTCGTCGTACGGTTCCACGGCTTGAGGACATTCGTCGAACCTTGCGGCGGAACGACTGTCCTCCCCGAGGAAGGTACCGGCGGAACGGTTCGCTGACAGCCCACGCCTCCCACGCAAACCACGGCACAACACCCCACCAGCACGAAGGTACGCAGTATCTCTCTCTTCATAGTCTTTAGCTTTATGACCCTACAGGTACCTTGCGGAGCACGAGATCGCCGACTTCCGGGACAATCCCGCGCGGCAGTTTCTTCTCATCGTACTCGGCTACTATCTGCCCCCCATTCACCCGTACAATGCGCAGCGTTGTAATGGACACTCCGTCCCGTTGCACAAGCAGCGGTGTCGTATCGCCGGGAATGAGCCCGCTGTCCTCTCCGGCACTGAAAATAACGAAATGCCATTGGGGATTCACGGCGGCAATGGAATACTCCACGCCATTGTTGCGGTACGCTTCCGCAAATTTGTCGTTGGTGTCCTTTTTCTTCTGATACTCGACCTCGGCAATACTGACATCCTGATTGAGTTGCTCGCGCTGCTCGCCGAGCTTTTTCTTTTCTGCACTGAGAGATGCTATCTCACTATCGTACTCCTCCAACTTGGAATTCATCGTGTCCACCGCAGTCTCTTCATCTGCACTTTCCAAACCCGGCACAGCACGTATGCTCGCATCAAACGCTTCCCTCATCTGAGCCAACTCCTCCTGCCGCTTCTTGGCTTCCTGCAGCTCATTCTGCGCACTCTCCACATCCGCTTTGGCACTCTCGGCATCGCGCTTGGCATCATCGAGCTTATTGACTGCTTCCTGAGTCACGGCAAGCTGGTCCTTGGCTTGCTTGAGCTCTTTAGAGCGGGTGGACGCAGTCGTGGCAGCACTCGTCTCCAAGTCCCGATTGGTTGCCTCCATACCGGAAACATCCCCGGTAAGACCTCGACGCGCACTCACGAGCACCTCCATTGTTGTCTTTTGATCCGAAGCGTAGTATACCCCTAGCCCCGCTACGACAATGAGTAAACCTAACAGTATATATGGCACAATTTTCATGACAGGAAATACTTGAAGGATGTGATGTTATTGTGTATGTAATTAATCTTTGTTGGGCCGCACGGAAACAACTCTGTCACCCCTCTCCACCGCTTCACCGGCAAGCAAGGTATCCATGAGAATGTCGCAGCTGGAACGCGACTCCTCTACGAGTGTCACATTCATCTCACATATCTTCTTTTCACCACGCATCACTGCGAGCCGCGAGCCTATAACCACTCCCTCATTGACTCCGGCATCCACTATAACGTAGTCCCACGCAGGCTCCGCCTGCACCACAGAGCATTTTAGTTCTTCCGGTGAGATCCGTGACTGGCGTTCACGACCCAGCGCGTCTTCCTTGGCGATGGCCTCCTGCAAACTATCTTTTCGACTCCGCAGGGCTTGTATGGCCGACTCTTCTTTCTCATTTTCCTCGCCGAGCTCTCTTTTCTTTTCCACTATGCGATTGATATTCTTCGCGAGCCCAGAGAGAACCTCCGGGTCGGAAGCGTCCAAACTCTCCATCTCGACATTGCCCTCTTCTTCGAGTGTGTTCGTCACCTTCCGCAGTGTCTCACTACCCACAAGATTCGAAAGGAGTTCCTGCTTTTTAGATTCAAACTCTTCGAGCGTACCGCCGACCTCTTTGAGCTCTCTCCGCAAATTCTCCACCTCTGCCTTGGACTCCACGATCTCACTGCGCAACTTCGATTCCTGCTCATCAGCTTCTTCTTTGCGCTGTTTAAGCCACTCCGCACGCTTGCGCGCGTACGCGGTTATGGCTTCATCGGTGAATATGTCAGCGTTCTTACTGATGGCCTTTTCATACTCATTCTGAAGGACCGCTATCTCACCACCCGCCGATACCAAACCTTGGTGGGTTTTGTACAAAAAGAAGGTACCCGCAGCGATGAGCACGAGAGAGGCGATGGCTATATATTTCCACATGGTATAAGGTGTTGCAAGCTGTACGTCTTTATTTCTACACCAGTTTTTGCCTTTCTGCAACCAAAAAATGCTCTTAAGACAATTTTTTTTTCACACCTGTCCCAATAAAATCCACATCTGTCCCAAATAAATTAAAGGCTTAGAGGTGGGCGGCGACTTTAAGGCAGGAAGACACGGGGGTGATCAAGTACGAAGTACGAAGTGAAGGAGTTAGGGGCAACAGAGTTGCGCAGGAGAGTTGGAGAGAGGCAAAGCCGGAACGACGCGAGGGGAATCAATCAAAGGACCCGTGAGGATGACACGTCTGTGGCATGCGAAGCCATACGGAGGTGTTCGCGCGACACCGGTATCCATCACGCATGACACGACTTGCCACAACATTCTCATCACGCACGTTTTTCTTACATGGTCCGATAGCTTACCACACCCGCCACTCCTTGGCTTTGCCACTTCGCACTTCCTACTCGCCTCGCACGCCCGCCCACCGGACGGGGTGGACGGGCGTGCTTTCTTGAAACCACTACTGTGTCGGCAGAATTTGTCCTATTCTCCTTCTTGCGCTTCTTTTGCCTCCCTAGCCCTGCGGTCGCGGGCAGCCGCTCGCATCGACATCTTCACTCGTCCCTTGTCATCGATTCCGATGCACTTGGCGGTGACAATATCGCCGACCTTGACGACATCCTCTGTCTTCCGGACACGCCCCTCAGCGAGCTCAGAGATATGGATAAGTCCATCCTTCCCGGGCAATACCTCCATGAAAGCACCGAATTCTTTGGTAGAGACAATTTTTCCCTCGTAGGTTTCACCCACTTCTATCTCTTTGAACATGCGTTCGATTAGGAAAAGAGCGCGTTCTACGCCCTCTTGTCGGGTGCCGTAGATTCGCACCGTTCCGTCCTCTTCGATGTTGATGTCGGTGCCCGTCTCAACTTGGAGAGCTTTGATATTCTTTCCGCCGGGACCGATGAGCTCACCGATCCGGTCGGCGGGAATCACGGTTGTTTCGATGCGCGGAGCACGCGGACTCAGCGGTTGGGGACCCGGTATAGCATCGCACATGGTATCCAGCACCTGCATACGCCCTTGCTTGGCCAAATGGATGGCATCTTCCAAGATTTCCAGCGGAATGCCCGGCAACTTCAGGTCGAGTTGGTATCCGGTAACCCCCTCAGCGGAACCGCAAAGTTTGAAGTCCATGTCACCGTAGAAGTCCTCCGAGCCGATGATGTCCAGCAACGTCTTGTACCGCTTCGGTACGCGGTCGCCGGGTTGCTCAAACTCCGTCACCAAGCCAACAGATATGCCGGACACCGGGCGTTTCAGAGGCACCCCGGCGGCAAGCAACGACATCGTTCCGGCACACACGGACGCCATCGAGGTCGAACCGTTCGATTCCATGATTTCGGACGAGACCCGTATTGCGTAGGGGAATTCCGCCTCCGAGGGAATCACGGGGGCAATGGATCGCTCCGCTAAAGCCCCATGCCCGATTTCACGCCGATTCTGCCCGCCGAATCGTCCCGTCTCCCCCACAGTGAACGGAGGGAAGTTGTAATGCAGGATGAACCTCTTCTCGTCCACCGAGCCCGTGTAGTTATCCAAAAATTGCTTCTCCTCCACCGGCGCAAGTGTCGCCAAACACAGGGACATCGTCTCGCCGCGCGAGAAAAGAGCCGAACCATGCACCACGTTGGGCAGCACATTGACCTCCGCCTTCAAGGGGCGCAATTCTTTGATGCCTCGCCCATCAGCTCGCTTATCGTGCTCCATAATCGAGATGCGGAACGCTTTCTTCTGGATGTACTCAAAGACCTGCTCGACATCGAAGTCGGTGGCTTCCGGGTGTACCTCCTTGATGGCAGCTTCTACCTCGTCCCGCAGTGCTCCCACCTGCTTCTGCCGTTGCAGCTTGTTGGGCGCGTAGATGGCATCCTCAATGCGGTCACCCGCTATCCGGTAGCCTATTTCCAGCAACTCCGGCTTCGCCACCGTAAGTTCATACTCACGGGTAGGCTTCCCGCACTGTGCCCGCAACTCTTCCTGCGCAGCACATAGCTTTGCCACATTCTCCTGCGCCACGTGCAGGGCACGGATGAAGTCCTCCTCCGGTAGCTCCTTCGCCGAACCCTCTATCATGATGACTTGGTCCTTCGAGCCCGCATACACGAGGTCGAGGTCCGACTCCATCCGCTGTCTGTTCGTGGGGTTGATGATGAACTCGCCGTTGATACGCCCCACGCGCACAGCCCCCACAGGTTCCGCAAAGGGGAGGTCCGAAATGACACACGCAGCAGACGCCCCGTTGATGCTCAATATATCCGGCTCATTTTCCCCGTCCGCTGCCATTAGCAGGGAAATCACTTGCGTGTCATACAAATACCCCTTCGGGAACATCGGTCGCAGGGGTCGGTCCGTCATGCGGCATGTCAGGATTTCCTTCTCGGTCGGTCTTCCCTCCCGCTTAAAGTACCCGCCCGGAAACATTCCCGCCGCAGCCGCTTTTTCCTTGTACTCCACCGATAGCGGGAAAAAGGTCTGCCCTTCCTTGATTTTCGTGGCACTCACTACTGTGACAAGTACCACAGTATCTCCACACCGTACAGTAACTGCTCCGTCTGCCAACCTCGCTATCTTTCCCGTCTCTATCGTTATGGGGTTGGTCCCTACGGCACATTCTACTCGATATATACTCATTTTCTCTTCGTTTTCGTCTTGTGTCGGCTCCCTTCTGCGCCTCAGGAAACCGGAGCCGACTCCCGTTCCCCTCGGTCGGGCGGAGGTCTCCTTTTCCCTCCTCCCGGTGCTTCTCCTTGCGCGTCGCAACTCGAAGCGGCGTTATTGTATACCCGGCATCGCGACTTGGCAAGCCCATTACTTGCCATCCATAAAAATACCCACACCCGTCCCAATAAAATTCTCGGGAAACGCCGCCATGCTAATCCCCATGCGGGTTACAGACGCCCAACATGAAATACGAGGTACGAAGTACGAAGTACGAAGTGGCAAAGCCAAGGAGTGGCGGGTGTGGTAAACTATCGGACTATGTAAGAAAAACGTGCGTGATGAGAGTGTTGTGGCAAGTCGTGTCACGCGTGATGGATACCAGTGTCACGCGAGCATCTCTGCATGGCTTCGCATACCACAGACGTGTCACTCTCACGGGTGCTTTGATTTATTCCCCTCGCATCGTTCCGGCTTTGCCTCCTCTTAACTCATCCGCGCAACTCCGTTGCGCCTAACTCCTTCACTTCGTACTTCGTACCTCGTACTTAATCGCCCCCCCCTCCGTTTCCCCGCGACAAAGTCACCGCCCACCACTCAGCCTTTCATTTATTTGGGACAGATGGGATGCGCGATTCGCGCTGCTTGACTGATGTGGACTTCCGTGGTAGTCTGTGGGCATGTATACGCGAACAGACTCTCGAAAAGCGGATGAATTGCGTAGTCTCCGTTTCGAACTTGGTGTCGCGCCGCAAGCCTTGGCATCTGTCCTTGTCAGCTTTGGCAATACGCAAGTCATTTGTGCCGTATCTCTCGAAGACAACGTGCCGGGCTGGATGAAATCTCAGGGTGTCAGTGGCGGCTGGTTGACTGCTGAGTATTCCATGCTCCCCTACTCCACCCCAACACGAAAAAAACGCAGTACCGCCGGAAAAGTGGACGGTAGATCGGTGGAAATCCAACGTCTCATCGGTCGTTCGTTGCGTGCTGTAGTAGATTTGGAAGCCCTGGGCGAACGTACAATCTGGGTGGATTGCGATGTACTTCAAGCGGACGGCGGCACACGCACTGCGAGCATCAGCGGCGCGGCGGTTGCCCTGCACCTCGCTTTCCGTCGCCTAGTGCGGGAAGGTGTGTTACCTACGAACCCCATGCGGCAGTTGGTGTCGGCGGTGTCTGTGGGAAAAATTGACGGCATCCCCATGCTGGACTTGTGCTACGAAGAGGACTGCGCCGCTCAGGTGGATATGAATGTGGTCATCACCGAAAGCGGGGAATATGTGGAAATTCAGGGGAGTGGGGAAGAAGCGACCTTCTCTCCGCAGGAACTCTCCCGCATGCTCGAACTTGCCAACCTAGGTGCCGCGCATATCTTACAAGCCCAGCGCGGCGTTCTCTGACTCCTCTCCGACCGCATCGTTGCCCTTCGAATCCTACCCGGGCAACTCTGGCTTGTACCCTAAATCTCCAGCTCCGTAGCGAGCACCGCTTCCAGCTTCTCCGGGAACTCGGCGAGGGAACAGAGCTCTGCCTCAGTCAAACTTTTGCGCCACCGCACGATGCGTGAAAGCAGTTGCAGGTGCACTTCCGGATTTTCCCACGGAACAATCAGCATCGCAATGATGTGGGCTTCTTCCGCAGGCCACGGGATACCTTCTCGGCTGAATGCCACGTATACCCCGGCACTTTGCAGCCCGTGCACACGCGCGTGCGGAATAGCCAACCCGAGCCCTACATAGGTGGATTCCACCTGTTCACGATCCATCGCATCGTCCAAGATGTCTTGTTCATTGTGCAGCTCGTTGAACTGTGCAGCCGCGCGGTGGACGAGAAAGCGCAACGCGTCATCCCGATTGCTAGGCGGCAGCTCCCTTTCGTGAACCTTGAGGAGTATTTGGTCTACTTGGTTGTCCATGGCGTTATCTTACGCGTCATTGGGCTTCGGCAGGTGCCTCTGCGGGGGGCGATGCCGGAGCTTCAGCAGGTGCTTCCGCAGGGGTCTGCGCCGGGGCTTCTGCGGGAGCCTCAGCAGGTTGTTCGGCGGACGCAGCCTTATTCTCAACGGCAGGCTGCTTGGGCTCGGTCTTTACTTTCTCCGTTGCGGCAGCGGCGGGCGCAGCCCCCTTTGTCAGTTCAGTCGCGTGGTCGCGCTTGTACTGAGCGTTCATGAGTACAGCGAGGACGAAACAGAGCAGCATGAACAACGTGCCGAACAGCACGGTCCCTTTCTTGAGTACGTCCGTTGTCTGCGCACCGAATGCTTGGTCAGTCACTTGCGCGCCGAATGCCGCGCCAAGCCCCTCCTGTTTCGGTCGCTGCATAAGGACAACGAGCAGGAGCAATGCACTGACTATGAGCAACAGGGCAAAAACGATGTAGATGGAAGATTGTAGAAGCATGGCGGACATCGATTTTAGCAGATAATCGGATTTTGTAAAGCGCAGAACGTGTCACGCAATAATTTCGTTCTTTTCGTTGCAGACGATGCGCTTGGGAACAATGGGGTGATCATCCAGTGCGAAGCTCATAATGACCACGCGTTCCCCGGCTTTAATGAGATGCGCTGCTCCCCCATTGATAATGATTTGCCCCGTGCCGGGTGGTCCGACCAAAACGTATGTTTCAAAACGCGCACCAGTCGTTATAGACGCAACGAGCACCTTTTCCCCCGACCACAGCCCGGCTGCCTCCACGAGGTCCCGGGGTATCTCGATACTCCCCTCATAGGCAACATCCCCACGTGTCACCACCGCCCGGTGTATCTTGGATTTAAGTTGCGAGACAAGCATGACTTTGCCCTTGACGGGTGCCTACAGTACTACTTTATCCCTCAAAGGTCAAGCAAAATTTATTTCTCAGCCCCATGCCCCCCCACATCTGTCCCAAATGAATCAAACGCTTAGAGTGAAGCGATAACTTTGTCGCGTGGCATCGCGGAGGTGATCAGGTACGAGGTACGAAGTACGAAGTGAGGGAGTTAGGCGCAACACGGTTGCGCGGAGGAAAACGACGAACGCAAAGCGGGAATGATGCGCGGGAGGTAAGTCAATGCACCTGTGAAGTTGAAGCCCCTCTAGTGCACAGAGCGTCTGTAACCCGCACGGAGATTAGCGTTGCGGCGTTTTTCGAAAATTTTATTGGGACGCGTGTACCCATGCCCCACACATCCGTCCCAAATAAATTAAACACTTAGAGTGAAGCGATAACTTTCTCGCGCGGCATCGCGGAGGTGATCAGGTACGAGGTACGAAGTGAGGGAGTTAGGCGCAACACGGTTGCGCGGAGGAAAACGACGAACGCAAAGCGGGAATGATGCGCGGGAGGTAAGTCAATGCACCTGTGAAGTTGAAGCCCCTCTAGTGCACAGAGCGTCTGTAACCCGCACGGAGATTAGCGTTGCGGCGTTTTTCGAAAATTTTATTGGGACGCGTGTACCCACGCCCACACACATCTGTCCCGAATGAATCAAACGCTTAGAGTGAAGCGATAACTTTGTCGCGAGGAAATGCGGAGGTGATCAGGTACGAGGTACGAGGTACGAAGTACGAAGTGAGGGAGTTAGGCGCAACGAGGTTGCACAGGTGTTGTGGAGATTCTTACAAAGTTTCTCGGAACAAATGTGTGTGTGCACTTGACAGGAGTGGGCGAATGTGGTAGAAGAGGGTCGGACGATATGCCGCAGGAATATTTATCAGCATTGGTGCAGTTGTTGGCGGGGGTAGGCTTTGCCGGGTTAATTTTGGTGTTAAGCGTCGTGTTTGGGAGGCGTGCCAAGCAACGGCGTGCTCAGGATGTACCCTACGAGTGTGGCAATGTGCCGGAAGGAGACGGTTCGCCGAGTTTCTTTTCGATCAAGTACTACCAAGTGGCTGTGCTTTTCTTGGTGTTTGATTTAGAAGTTATCTTGCTCTATCCGTGGGCAGTGAACTTCAAGGAGCTCCTGCAAGAAAACGGTGCGGCGTTGGGGGCAATGGCGGTGTTTATCGGCGTGTTGCTGTTCGTTTTCTTCTACGCGGTGGGGAAAGGGGTCATTGTCTGGCACCGCAATCCCGTGCCGCGTAAGCACTGAAGGTGTACCCCGCTCCATCGTCCATGAGAATGCCCCGCGCGGATCAACTTCGGGACTTGCTCCGGGAGCGTATCCTTATCCTCGACGGGGCCATGGGTACCATGGTGCAAAAACAGCACCTCACCGAAGCCGATTACCGAGGAACGCGATTCGCAGACAGTCAGGCATTCCCGCGTGACCTGTGCAATAACAACGATATACTCGTACTCACCCGACCGCAGCTCATAGCCGACATCCATCGGAAGTATATCGAGGCGGGGGCGGATATTATCACCACCTGCACTTTCGCTGCCACCTGCATCGGGCA
>CAYWNS010000043.1:8033-16755 GCA_964459715.1 uncultured Akkermansia sp. | reverse complement strand
CCGGCTTTAGGAGTGGTTTGCTTCTTCATTCCACAAAATTACACGAAGAGCGGAATTTTATTGGGACGGGTGTGACTTAGTAGCGGTGGGCGGTGACTTCGCGGTGGGAAGACGCAGGGTGAATGCGCATACGAAGTAGCAAAGCCGGAAGAGGACGGCAAAAAAAACACCGGGCTGCCGCGGCAACCCGGTGTGGAAATTATTTCGTTGATAAAGTTGAAGTTCCGATCAAGCCTGAGGCGCGGGAGCCGGAGCCGGAGCCGGAGCCGCCGGTGCTACGGGAGCAGGGGCAGGTGCCGGAGCGGGAGCTTCAGGTGCGGGAGCCGGAGCTTCAGGAGCCGGTGCCGGAGCGGGAGTTTCGGGCGCAGGTGCCGGAGTTGAGACTACGGGAGCCGGAGCAGACTCAGGAGCTGGGGTCGGAGCAGGAGGAGCCGGTTTGTCGGCATGAGGCTTCGGACCGTTGCAAGGGTGCTTCGGCGCGCAGCACGGGGGCTTCGGTGCACAGCATGGCGGTTTTGGTGCGCAGCACGGAGGCTTCGGCGCGCAGCATGGCGGTTTTGGCGCGCAGCACGGGGGAGGAGGTACCGGATGGCATTGGCACGGCGGAGGAGGCGCACAGCATGGGCAGCCGTGAGACCGACACGCGCCGGAATCGCGATGACGCGGTCCGTGGTGGCGCATACCGTGGTGACCATCGCCATGCTTGTGATGCTTCTTGAACTCCTCTTTGACCGCATTTCTCTCTTGGTCATCGATTTTGCCATCTTTGTTGGCATCGAACTTTTCGAGAACGCGCTTCTCGAATTCGGCGCGTCGTTCGGCGAACTCCTTACGGATGGCTTCCTTCTCTTGGTCATCAATTTTACCATCCTTGTTGGTGTCAAAACGCTCCATGAAACGAGCCTTCATCGCTGCCTGTTGAGGTGAGACAACGGGGGTATTATCAACTGACGGCGGCGGAGGGGGACCCTGAGGGTTCTCCGGAGCCGGGGTCGGGTCTTGTGCCATGAGGGGCAAGACCAACGCAGCAAGTGCTATGAATATCTTGTTCATCGCAGAATAGGGTTATGTTATACTATCGACACGGAAGGGCAAACACCCCTCCCAAGCATAAGAACGGATTTAGACTCCCGTTGTCTACACACGTGATGAAATTTTTTAGGGAAAAAGAAGGAGCCAGCATACCTGTCCCAAATAAATTAGATGCTTGGAGTAGAGCGATGGGTTTGGAGCGGGGAAACGCGGGGATGGTCAAGTACGAGGTACGAAGTACGAAGTACGAAGTGAGGGAGTGAGGCGCGACGGAGTTGCGCAGGGGAGTTGGAAGGAGGCAAAGCCGAAACGACGTGCGGGAACCGGATCCATGCACCCGTGAGATTGAAGCCCCCTTGATGCGCAGAGCGTCTGTAACCCGCATGGGGATCAGCATTGCGGCGTTTCGCGAAAATTTTATTGGGGCAGGTGTGGCGACGCACGCCACTGAGTCGCCAGTTTTCGTGGGACAAGTTTGCAGGGTGGGGGGGGGTAGAAAAAAATTACGGCAGAACGCAATTCTTTCTTGCAATCTCATTCGAGGTGGGGTAAAAAGGTTGACGTCAATTCTGCACAGAATAAGTTTCACTACCATGAAAACGATAATCACACGCATTGGTCTACGCGCCTTCTCGATGGGGATGGCTGCCATGTTCATGTTGCCCGCCGTGTTCGCTCAAGAGGCGGAGGGAGGGGGGGCTGCGGTCACTCAAAAGTCTGCCCTACAGAAGTGGGTAATAGATGGAGGGTGGACGATGATTCCGCTCGTGGTGCTGCTTGCGGCAACGATTTTCCTCTTGGTGTTTTGCATGATGGCACTCACCAAGGAGAAATTCTGCCCGGAGGCACTTCGTTCGCAGTTGTTGGCTCTCATGTCGGAGTGCCGCGTACAGTCTGCCATCCAGCTCTCCACAGAGAGTCCTACATTTTTAGGGCGACTTGTGGCGTACGCCTTGCCGAATATTGATGCCAATCGCCCGGAGGACTTGGGCAAAGACGGCATCGAGGATGCCATAGCGGACTTCACCGCGAATGAGCGACCGCAGACGATGAAGTACGTGGACATACTGGCCCTGATAGGTTCGTTAGCTCCGTCGATCGGACTGTTTGGTACGGTGCAAGGCATGGTGGGAGCATTCGCAATTTTGGCAGAATCCGGGCAGGCGGACCCCACCCAGCTGGCAAGCTCCATATCGGTGGCACTGCTCACCACTTTCTGGGGACTGATCGTGTCTATTATCGCTATTCCCGCTTTCTTCTTCCTCAAAAAGCATGCGCAAGCTTTGGAGGCTGATTGTGTGAATACCATTGAGGAAATGGTCAACACTTCCATCAACGTTATCAACGCTGAGGCGCAGCTTGCCCGCATCCCGGAGGGGTTTGGCGGTGAGGAGCAGACGGAGACGGCGGAGGCGTGAGTACCCCTTTGCGTGCTTACCCCGCGCGGGGGGTCGGTGGTATTGAGGGGGGGGGGGGGGGATGGAGGTACCGCGCGGGGCGGTAAGTGATGGAATCCTTCATAAACACAATTCGTTATGGCAAAAAAGAATGCGAGAGGAAGTGATGAGGTGAAGGGGGATGTGAACCTTTCACCGATGATCGATTGCTGCTTTTTGCTGCTGATATTCTTCGTGGTGAATGCCACACAGATTACGGTGGCGAAAGACCCGAGCGTCAAGATGCCCAGTGCTGTTTCGTGTTCGGAGCTCAAGGATGCCAATGGGTGTATCGTGGTCAATGTGTTTGCGGATGCCGCGAAGATGTCGCCCAAGGCACTTGAGAAATACAACAAGGCGTACGCCCCCAACTCTCTCTGGGGGGTAGCCGACAGCAATGGCAGGACGATAGGTTACAACTCCGGACAAGTCCAAGAGCTCACTGATTTTATCAAGAAGCAGAAAGAGATCTTGGTGGGGAGGGGGGTGCAGGAGGCAAAGATAAGACTCTACGTGCGTGGGGACTTGTCTGCTCCGTGGGAGCGTTCCAGCACAGCTATTCGATGCGCGGCCGCCGCAGGTGTTACCAATATGGTTTTCGGCACCCTACCCGCCAAGTAATCACAGAGAAATTTGAACCATGGCCAGACACAAACAAATAAAGACGGAGGAGCAAGAGGATCCGGAGATGAATATTTCCTCGATGATTGATTGCTGCTTCCTACTCCTGATCTACTTCTTGGTTGCCACCTCGTTGGTGAGTGAGAAGAAGCTTGATATATCGATTCCGGCATCAGAGACTACGGCCTCCGCAAAGAAACCGCCGGTTGACCCGTCCAAGATATTCGTGAAAGCGGATGGAAGTATCACGCTGAACGGGGATATGCCCGTGGGAGATGCCTACGATGAAACGCTTGAGCCCGGGAAGCCCGGGTACCGCGAGCAGCGGCAGCTCGACCAGCTCGTAGAGCAGCTGAAAGTGCAAAAAGACTTGGCGGAGTCCGTGCAAGCGGAACCCATCGTTATGCTCACCGGTGCTCCCACCGCACCACACCAGCGGATAGTCGATGTGATGGCCGCCTTGGCTACGGTGGGCATTCATTCTGTCGGTATCAGTACAGCTGACCCCGATGCCAACTAAGGGGTTTGTCAGCGCGGGTTGACCTTCCACCTTATTTTTCTTCTTGTTCCTCTATCATTAATTGTCACTTACCAAGATATTCTGATCATGAAAGTACGAACTCCCATTTCTGCAGTTATAGCACTAGCGATGCTGGGCGCACCGTTTATGGCACAGGCACAGGACCCTGCTGCCGTATTCAAGGTGGTACAGCAGTTGCGCAGCGAGAATAAACCGGCGGATGCTCTGCAGCAGGTCGAAAAGGTGCTGTCCGTGTATGGCAATCCGCAGAATCGCGTGGGCAAACAATTTGCCCATTACACGCCGTTTTTCTTGTGGCAAAAGGCCAGCATACTTGCAGACACGGGAGAGTACGACAAAGCGTGTGAGGTTCTCAATGATCTTGCAACGAATGCTTTGTATAAGGACGCGACGATGATCGAGCATTCTAAGACGTTACCCGGACAAGAGGAAGGGTATTTGCCTTTGCTCACGATGTCGCTCTTCCAGCAGGGTTATGTACGCTACAAGCAAGCTGCTGGGACGAAGGAGAAACCGGGCGACCAAGCGGCGTACGCCAAGTGCATCCCCCTGCTCGAGGCGTACCTGAAGCGATATGAGGCGGGCAGGGTTAGCAAGAAAGAAAAGCAGGAGAAGTTGGACTCGAGGGTCTACTTACTCCTGCTCCAAGCATACCTCCTGCAGGAGACGCCGAACTTTGAAAAGGCGGGGGAGTATATGACGAAGATGGGGCAAGCAAAGACCTTGCTTCCGGATGAGATGGTGATGAATGGGTTGGATACGGTGATGACTGTGGCGAGGAAGGACCCGAGCTACATCGAATGGGTCGCTAAGATGATACAGGCCAATCCCGGGAATTTCCACGTTGCGCCGCACCGCTTGGCCCCCTACATGGGTATTTTGTACAACTATGGCATAGAGACCATCAAGGTCATAAGCGATGCCTTGGCAAACGGCAATTTAGACCAAGCCGCGAAAGCAGCCGAGGCAGCCAACTTACTCACGGGAATCATGCCGGATACAGCGGAGGTGCAGCTTGCTGCGGAGGGGGTGTACAAATTGATCGGTGACCACAGTAATGTGCGAGACCGCAGTATGGGACTCGTCTACTCCGGTCCCACCAATAAGGTTCTAGGAGAGCAGTTGGGAGGGCTCGTGAAGGACCACACAGAGCTAGAGGCATTTGGGATGCTGCAGACGGCGAATGCCATGGCTAAAATGGGTTCCAACCGCTTGGCGAAAGCCGGGTACAAGGTGCTCATCGATCGCTACCCGAAGCTCACTCAGAAGAAAGATGAGAAAACGCAGGAGCTCCGCGACATCAATTATTTACAGTACTCGCAGCTATGCAGAGCCACGGGTGATGAGAAGACCGCCGTGGCATACGAGACGAAGGTGAACCCCGACAATGTTGGCGATGGCAACAAAAATGTCGTTGCCATCAACAAGATGACCCGCTTTACTAGGGAGCAGAAGTGGGATAAGGTAGTACCCGCCGCAGATGAAGTGCTTGCCGCGATCAACGAGAAAAGCGATCCTCTGACATACGTCGCGGCATGTTTTTCCAAGATCGCCGCCTATTACAATCTCCACCGCATGAAAGATGTCACGCGGGAGGGAGAGAAGTTGATCAAGTCCGGCTTGTTACAGGAAAAGGAAGGAGGTCTCAATAAGGAGCAGGTCAGCAATTACGAGCCGCAGACACTCTTTTTCGTGATGGATGCCTACAAAGAGCTCGGAGCCGAGGATCGGAAAAATTATGATCGAGCCATTGAACTTGGAGACAAGTTTATTGAGAAGTACGCATCGGTGAATCTCGAGGAAAATCCATTAGCACCCAGCATTTACTTTGATGCCATTACCACCCTCCTGAAGCGACGTGGTAACGGGGACGAGAATAAGGAGCGTGCCGACTTGGAGAAAGCACTTAAGTTTTGCGACATCATTGCCAAAAACTGGAAAGAGCACGAGTTATATCCCACATCGCGATTGCTTGCCGGTAGCATCCTCATCAATGGAGATGATGATGCCGAGAAGCCCAAAGGACTTATTTATCTCGAAGAGGCAGTACCCGCCGCTCTTAAATTGCCGGACGGCAAGGGCAAGTCAGTGGCTTCCAACGCGCTTTTCTGGCTCGCTTCATTTTCACCGGAGTATGACCCGCGAGAAGGGGAAGACGAAGCCGGGAAGCAGGCACGCATTGAGGGCTACTTTGGCACATTCTGGAAGGATGTGGATGCCGAGGGTGATGATTTTGCCCTTCAGATGGCTATTTTACAACTCGGGCGAGTGCTGGAAGCTAAAGATAAGGAGGCGTACGAAGTTTGCCTGAAGCGGGCGCAGGATGTCATAGGGCGTGAGGCTACCTACGCATTCAAGAACAATACGCAAAATCCGGAGTTGGAAGCTTCTCTCAATACCTTTGTGGAGGATTATGTAAACGGCGAGAAGGAACTCCACAATAAAGAACTCACGCTCGCAGAGAAGACGAACTACCTCACCAACTTTCCGGGTGTTGAAAAGGATGATAAGTATACGAACGCTATTTTGCGCATGGCACTGCTCAACTCGATGACCGAGGCAGCAACGGCGGCGAAGCGCGCGGGGAAAGCTGAGGAACAGGAAGCCTTGGAAAGGGATTGCAGGAATTTTGTTCGAGAGATGCGAGGCGCATTTAAGCCGGAGGACCTAACCAATTACATCTGCGTTAAGATGGGGCAGTACGAGTTGGAGAATTCTAGGAGGTTTCCTGCAGGTCCTGACCGTGAGCAGTCGGTCGCTACGGCTCTTACGTATTTTGAAGAGGTGTTGTCGCGCGGAAAGGATCAGCAGAATGAGGCAACGCTCGGTAGGGCTCAAGCACTTTCTCTTTCGGAAGACAAGGCAAAGCAGCAGGAAGCTCACGCGCTCTATGCGAAGCTCGCCGGTGTGCAGAACCCCGAGGTAGCAGGACCGGCTCTCATTGGACTGACCGATCTCAATATGAGCACGGGTAATTACAGAGATGCCGTTGATACTGCGGGCAAGTTCATGGCAATTCGCGGCGGTGGTACGGCTAAACAGCGGCTTGAGATGCAGCTTAAACTCGCGGAGGCCTACTGCAACTCGGGACAAGTGCAGGAGGGTATCCAAACCTACGTGAACCTCTACAGCCAGAATCGCGGCAACATTTCTTTCTCGGCACCTGCGATCAAGGGAATCATGACCCAATTTTGGAAGCGCAATAATCCCTCCTCCGGTGACCGCTTGAAAAACAACTTCAAGCAATCGGATCGTTGGCGTGCTTGGAATACGGGGAGAGATTATGTACAAAAGATACGACAGGCAAAGATCGACCAGAAGATGACGTCTGCGGAGCGAGATCTCTTCCGTGAGGTGGTTGTCTTGGTAGACGAATACGGGAAGGACGCTGCTGTGCAGCGGGAAGAAAAAGCGAAGAACGACTTCCAGTCGCAGCTGAGCAAGTAATCAGGGACCACAAGCTTATCTAAGTATGAAAACGAAGAACTTAATCATAATGCTATTCGGTATGCTGGCGGCATTGCCTGTGGCAACGGCTCAACAACCCGCCGCCTCGGCTGCGCCACGGCTGTGGGCTCAGCTGCAGCAAACCCAGAAGTCCAAACTTCGCCGTATGCCCATTTTGCCGTCCGCGACTGGGGCGAAGGGCGAGTTTCTCGTAGAGCTCGGCGAAGATACCCCGACTGCCTTTAAGGCGAAGGACTACAACCTCTTCTTCATTGAAACTCCTCCGGACTTGGCAGCTGCTCTCAAGGACTACTCCGCCGATAATTTGGATGCTAGGCGGCAACTTGCGAAGGTACGCACGAAGTATGCTGCTTTCGCCAGTTTGCCGGGGAATCCCGCGACCTTTGCCGGTTTCATAGAGATCAGTTGTACGGCGCGAGCCATGGACTGGAAGGCGTTGGGCGAGGCGGTGGATGGCTTTCCCTCTCCGCGTATGCTGGATGCCGATGGACGTGAAAAGCTTTCTGCTGCTCGCGTGCTCAGCAAGGTGAGCGATGATCCCGCTACAGCTGATGAGCGGCAGAAGGAAGCTGAGGCTGCCTTGAGCGCGGCAATCAACCCGGATAGGACATCTTCGGAGGTCTATGCTTGGCTGAAGTATGCCCTGGCTCGCGCGCTTGCCAGCAAAATTCCGGCGGATGAGCTCCGGCAGGGAATCAGTGGCGATAATGTCGAACTCGCCAGCAGTGCGGTCGATGCTTATTGCGAGGTGGCTGCGGCGGCTCACGGTCGCTACATGGAAATCCCGATAGATGCCATGCACCGCGCATTCCGCATTTTGTGGGCTATGCCGGATGTGAAAGACTTTGCTGACAAGGCGGGCAAATTTGATAAGAAGACGTGGAATGCCGCCCCGCATAACTTCCGCGACGCTGTTGCCCTCGCTTTTCTCCTGCGCAAGGTGTACGCGCCGAACCTGAAGGATGAGGCGATTACTCAGGCAGTCGGGCTTTACTTCAATCCCTCACTCGGTGCTCAACCGGCCGCGAGTAAGTAATTCTTGGGTTCTTCGGACGGCATCTCTACTGATTGACTGACCATGCAGGACATGCTGGTCCGACTGTATTGCCTACCGCCGGTGCGGCGTATTGACATGTGCACCGGGGTTGATGGTGTGTGCATTCGGCACTGCATGCCCTACGAATTGCGAACCTTGCAGCACTGGGTGGGTGAGCACTTTTCCCCCAAGTGGGTGAGCGAAGCCACGGTTGCCGTATGCCATCAACCCCCGGGTTGCTTTATTGCCACGCGCGATTCGGCTATCATTGGCTTTGTCTGCGCGGATGCCACAATGCGCGGTTTTGTGGGTCCCATGGGAGTTGCCCCGGGAGCGCGCGGCTCCGGTATAGGTGCTGCCCTCCTCCTCACCGCCCTTCATGAAATGCGCTCTTGGGGCTATGCCTATGCCATTATCGGCGGTGTTGGACCCGCCGACTTTTATCGCAAAGTTGCTGGGGCTATTCCTATCCCGGATTCCTCCCCGGGCATCTACCGAGATCTCCTTCCCGATCCACCCAATGGGAGAAGTACGAAGTAGCAAAGCCGGGGAATGGGGTTTGTGTGGTGCCGCGGTTTGGCGCGGGTT
>CAYWNS010000043.1:0-7933 GCA_964459715.1 uncultured Akkermansia sp. | reverse complement strand
GAAGTAGCAAAGCCGGGGAATGGGGTTTGTGTGGTGCCGCGGTTTGGCGCGGGTTGTACGTGTGCGTTGCAAGTGTGGATACGATGGGAAGAACGGAAAAGCACACTTGTCCCAATAAAATTCTCGAAAAACGCTACGATGTTAATCCCCATGCAGGATACAGACGCTCTGCGTACTAAGGGGGCTTCAACATCACGGGTGCATGGATTTAGTTTCCACGCATCGTCTTGGCTTTGCAGCCACCTCCCGCGCAACCCCGTTGCGCCTAACTTCTTCACTTCGTATTCGTACCTCGTACTTGATCACCTCCGTGTTGCCACGCGACGAGGTTATCGCTCTACTCTGAGTATTTAATTTATTTGGGACAGATGTGATTGCAGAGAGCGGAGTCGTGAATTTTTTCGGGGTTTTCTGAGGTTTTGGGGGATAAATTTGGGGTAAGGGGCATAAAAGTGTAAAAAAGTGGGAAAAAAAGATTGACAAATGAGGTGTATTGGAGTGTACTAAATGGAGTAGCAAGTGTACCTAAAGAAATGTCAAAAGACCGGGCAGTGATGTTTACGGGAAATGTGACGCATAAGCTGGACGCAAAGAGTCGCGTAGCGATACCGGCGGGCTGGCGGGCGGCGCAGGGGGGTATACTGGTTATGATAGAGGCGCATGTTGAGGGGAGGAGGGTACTGAAATGCTACACGAAAGAAAGTTTTGCAGAGAAGATCGAAGAGATACGGGAGCACGCGAGAGGCGAGAAGATATCGCCCGGGGAGGTGGATTGGTATGTGGGGAAGATCACGGGCTGCAGCTTTGAAGGAGAAGTGAGTTCGCAGGGGAAATTACTGATACCCAAGCCTCAACGGGAAGGGATGAAACTGGGGAAGACGGCAACTTTAGTGGGTCGCGGAAGTTTTTTTGAGATTTGGAATCCGTTCGACTACGAGCAAACACACACGGCGGAAGCCCTCAGTAAACTGAAGCTGGATCAACTCTTCCGCGTACTATCATGAGCGAGCCGCCGACAGAGAGATGGGTCAATCCGCGTCCGCCCGGTGGGGTACTATGCTACCACATTGTCCTGTGGTATCCGGGCGCAGTGAGCGATGTGGAATTGGACGCACGGAAAGCGGAGCGCATTGAAATACTGCGCAAGATGCAAGACGCGGGTATACGCGGGGCACGAGGAGCGTTGGCAGAGGCACAGCGACAGCTGAGGGAACTCAACGCGGCGATTTGTCGGGAAGCCTTTGCGTACGTGGGGACACCTTCGCGCGCGCGGGAGATACGTGCGGGCGAGCTCAGAGCGTGCCTACGCGAGGACACCGGTGTACTCGGCTACAGGCTGGGCGCGGAGGCAGTGGAAGTTTGGCTGGAGTTGAACGAAAGCGCAGGGGTAGAAGCTCATGTGCGGGCTTGGCAGGAGGCAGGAGGGACGGTGTGGACGGAAGATTACATCGTCGAGCAGGTGCCCGTGAGCGAAGTACTGAGGCAGCAGCAGGAAGCACGCGAAGCAGGAGCGGAAGATGCCGTTCCGGAGTACGAAGCGGAGGCGTCAGATTATCACCATACCACGGTACTCACGCGGGAAGCGGTGGACGCATTGCAGCCGATGGAGGGAAAACTCATCGTGGACGCTACGTTGGGAGGAGGCGGACACAGCGAGAGACTCCTAGCGGCGGGGGCGAAAGTGTGGGGCATCGACCGCGACCCGGCGGCACGTGCGGCGGCACGCAGGAGGCTGGCGGCGTACGGTGACCGTTTGCACGTGCTTGCGGGCAACTTCCGCGATGTGGCAAAGCTGCTGCATCGGCAGGGAGTGCGGGCGGTGGACGGAGTGTTGGCGGACTTGGGCGTTTCTTCCTACCAAGTGGACACGGCGAAGCGCGGTTTCTCATTCATGGAAGAAGGACCGCTGGACATGCGCATGGACCCCACCCAACCGCGCTGCGCAGCCGACATCGTCAATGAAGCGGATGAGCAGGAGCTAGCGAATATTCTCCGAAAGTACGGGGAAGAGCGCGCCGCTCGCACCATTGCCAAGCGCATCGTGCAGCAACGCGCACACGGACGCATTTCCACGACTACGCAGCTTGCCGAAATCATCTGCTCTGTTCTGCCGCGCAAGGGAAGATTGCACCCGGCGACGCGGAGTTTTCAAGCACTGCGCATCGCGGTGAACGATGAAGTCGGTGCCTTGGCAGATATGTTGAAGGGAGGGCTGTCCCTCCTGCGGCGTGGCGGACGCATGGTCATCATCTCCTTCCATAGCTTGGAGGACCGAACGGTAAAGCATTTTTTTGAGAGGGTAACGAAACCGCAGGTTGACCGACCGGAGTGGGCGCAACCCCGCCCCAACCCGGAGTTTTGTGCGATGAACATTACCCGGAAACCGATCACTCCGGGGGAGGCAGAATTGGCAGCCAATCCACGCGCTCGCAGCGCAAAAATGCGAGTCATTGAGAAGTTATAAATGTATGCAAACGACCCTAAAGAGAAGAAAGAGGTATTCCCAGCGCGTCAGTTTTGGGACGTTGGTGTGGATGGTAATGTTTGCGGTGATTGCCACAGGACTGGGAGTGTTGTATGCCGTGTTGAAAAATGACCAAGTTGCCGTGCAGACGGAAATCAGCAAATTGAGCCGCGAAGCAGCGATTTGCCGCATGAACGCCAATCAGTACAAAGCCAGAGCCGATGCCCTGACAAATCGTTGGGCTATGCGCGACCGGTTGCTCCAAGATGGCTCATCCCTACGAGATATTCAGCATGGACAGATCGAAATAGCCCGCAGAGGCGAGCGGGCTGACATGCGAGTCACTGCCACTCGATAGCTTTCCCCAAACCTAAACGCCCCCCGAACGAGTACCACAGCAATGAAAACGAAAATCCCCTTTGCAAATCGATGCGCGTGGCTGTGCGCGCTGGTGCTGGGGGTGTCGTGTGCTCAGGCGTACCGCTTGGTGGAATTGCAGATGGTAGATTCCGGGAACTGCGGGCGTATAGCGGCTGATGAACTCATTGAAAAAGAACGTATTCCGGCCCAACGCGGGGTCATTATGGACCGCAATGAGGAGGTGCTCACCAACAATGTGCAGAATGCCGAGTTGATCGCCAATCGCTACCACCTGCGCGAGCTGACAGCTGTAGTGGACGGATTGGCGTACAACCAAGTTAGCCACACACCCGAGTGGGTGAAAACAGAAGACCGAACCGAGCGACGGAAGATGTTACAGAGCAAGCGTACCGAGTTGCTCGACAACGCGAGACGCCTCCTAACTCCCGAGGAAAAAGCCGCGCTACGTCGTAAACTGGGCACGACGGATGCTCGGGCGAATCGTCTGCTCGAATACGATCCGGAAGTTTGTTCGTATTACTTCCGGCTGCACGACCGGTTGGTGGCAGAGTTGCTCTATCCCTACCTGTGTCAGGTGGAAGTGCCCGACAACAGCAAGAAGGGCAAGCATTTCATGACACGAGAAGAGATTGCGGAGAGAATAGCGCAGACGGCAACAGAGGAATATAACCGCGAAGCCGAGAAAAAGGGAGAGCCCCTGCGCAGTTTTCGTAATCGCATCATTTTGGCAAAGGGCTTCAATCCGGACACGGCGGAGCGCATCAAGGACACCCTGAAAAAGGCGCACGTGCGGGGCATCATGGTACAATCCGACCCCAAGCGTTCGTATGTGATGCCGGAGATGCTCTGTCACGTTCTCGGCTATGTGGATCACGAAAACCACGGGATGAGCGGTGTGGAGCAGTACTTTCAGAGCTACTTGGCAGGAGTGGATGGCATGCGGGAATATCGCCACAATGCGCGGGGGCAGGTCCTTCCGAATGAGGATGACCGCTATTTGGCACCGAAGGATGGGCTGAATCTGCGGTTGACCATCGACATGCGCTTGCAGGCTATCTGCGAGCAGGAACTCGACCGAGGCATGCGCCATTATCGCGCCAAGCGAGGCTGCATGATCGTGGTGGACCCGCACACCGGGGATATCCTCGCCATGGTCAGTCGCCCATCCTTTAACCTGAATACCAAAGACCTCATCACACCGGACGGCACATTCAAGCGCGGGAGTGTCAAAGGGAAAGACGGCGTGCCGGTGACGGGGGACTTCAACTTTGCGTGCCAAACGCGTTACGAGCCGGGCTCCACGTTCAAAGTGATCGCGGCGACCACAGCTTTGGACAAGCATATCATGAAATACAACACGCCCGTGAATTGCACGCCGTTCAGTGTTGGTTTCGGGAGCAAGCCCATCAACGACGGACGCTTTAACTACGGGACCCTTCCCCTCTTCGGGGTGCTCAAGAAGTCGAGTAATCCCGGGGCGGCTCGCATTGCCTTGACGTGTAAGTGGTCAAACTACAAGGAATACGTTCAGCGATACGGGTTGGATCAATCTGTGGGTATAGACCTGCCCAGCGGCGGGGCGTGTCTGCTGGCAGACGGTAACAACATCGTCAACTTCTCACGCATCGCCTACGGGTATTCTGTGTCGGTTTCGCCCCTGCACATGGCCATGGTGTATGCCACGATAGCCAATGACGGCGTGCGGATGAGACCGCGCCTGATCGATAAAATTATTGCCGCTGACGGCTCAGTGTACGATGAGTGTAAACCGCAGGAAATGCAGAGAGTGATGTCCCCGGAGACAGCGCAGGATCTACGTCGCGCCCTCCAGAGTGTCACGGAAACAAGTGCTCAGGGCGGGCGCGGCACGGCAACAGCCGCCGCCATTCCCGGGTTTCTGATCGGCGGCAAAACCGGGACAGCAAAGAAGGTGAAAGCAACCGGCGGCTATTTCGATGACCTTTACACAGTTTCCTTTGCCGGAGTGATGCCGATCGATGACCCGCAGCTGGTGGTGATGACCGTCATCGATGAACCCCATCCGACGGATTGCAATCCGGGCGGAGGTACCGTTGCCGCTCCCATCTTTCGCCAAGCGGCAGAGCGTATGATTGATGTGCTCAGCATACAGCCGCATGATGCCAAAGCCTTTGCCGAGTACCGCAGGAACAAAGACCGCATGGACGAAAATCAGTAACCCTTTTCGTGTGCACTTATGATTAACTCGACTCAGCTCTTTTCCATGCTACCCGGGGCAATCATCACCGGGACGCAACGGCGCGCCATAGGGCAGCTGACCGATGATAGTCGTAAGGTAACTCCGGGCAGTGCTTTTATCGCTGTGCGCGGCTGTCAGTTTGACGGACATACGGTCATTCCCGATGCCCTCAACTCCGGTGCGGTGGCGATTGTGGCAGAAACGCCGTGTCCGGCAGACTTAGCGGACAAGGGGATATGCTGGATACAGGTGCCGGACACGCGGCAGGCTTGCGGTGAGCTCATGAGCGCGTGGCAAGGATTTCCGAGTCAGCAGCTTGTAACTTTGGGCGTGACCGGGACGAACGGCAAAACGACGGTTGCCTACCTGCTCCATCACATACTGCGCAGTACTTGGCAGAGGGCAGGTTTGATCGGGACAGTGATGTATGATGATGGGGCGCGCCGCACGGTCTCGCATAACACGACCCCCGGAAGTGCGGAGCTACAGCGTATACTCGCGGATATGGTACGCAATGGGTGTCGGGCAGTCGCGATGGAAGTCTCCTCGCACGCGCTGGAGCAAGAGCGCACGGCAGGCACAGACTTTCGCGTAGGTATATTTACGAATCTCACGCAAGACCACTTGGATTACCACGGCGATATGGAGACGTACTATCTTGCCAAGAAAAAGCTTTTCACGGGCATGGCGAAGAGTGGGAATCGTAAGTCCGTGGCTGTGATCAACATCGATGACCCGTACGGGCGACGACTGGCGGGGGAAATGGCGCACCTCATGAAAGTACGGACTTTCGGGGAGGCGGCTGACGCCGAATACCGTATTATTCCGCGTCTCCTTTCTTTGAAGGGCAGTCAGTATGAATTATCCGGCAGGGGACGCAGTGTTTTAGTGCGAGTTCCCCTGATCGGACGGTTTAACATCTCCAACAGTATGGCTGCTCTGGCGGGGGCTGTAGCGGCGGGAGTGAACTTTCGGGACGCACTCAACTGCTTGGCAACGGCTCCGCAGGTGCCCGGCAGGCTCGAGTTGGTCAGTAGTTCAGGTAATGTGCAATGCTTTGTGGATTACGCTCATACACCTGATGCGCTGGAAAATGTGTGCCGTACGATGCGAGATTTGTGTCGCCAAGGTAGGCTCATCGTGGTGTTTGGATGCGGGGGGGATCGAGACCACACGAAGAGACCACTCATGGGGGCGGCTGCGGCGCGTTACGCAGACATCTGCATTGTGACGAGTGACAACCCGCGCCATGAGGACCCGGACAGCATCATCGACCAAATTATGTCGGGGATACCGAGAGAAAAACAGCACCGGATTACCAACCGCGCGGAAGCTATCGAGTCGGCATTGGCGACTGCGCGGCGCGGCGACGTGGTGCTCATCGCCGGGAAGGGACACGAGAATTACCAGATTGTTGGTGACAAAACGATACGATTTTCGGACGCAGAGGCTGTGAAGCGGTACAGACAACGTCGAGAACAAGAAATAATAGCTGCCAACACGGGGGGGACTCGACATGACAGAAATTGAAGTTCAAGACTTGGTGGTTGGGACGGGGGGTGTGCTGCGTGTCGGTGGGACGCGACGCATTACCGGTGGTGTATGCACTGACAGCCGGACTGTGCGCCCGGGTTCTGTGTTTTTTGCCCTCTGTGGCGACAAATTCGATGGCAACACGTACGCCCCGGAGGTATCGCAGCGAGCGGCGGCGGTGGTGGTGAAGCGACTATCCGGTGAATATCATCCGGATTGCAGTGTGGTGCAAGTGGAGGACGGATTGCAGGCTTTGCAGAAATTGGCGACGTGGTGGCGGCGGCGTTTGCCGTTGCTGGCGGTCGCCGTCACGGGTTCATGCGGGAAGACCGGCACGAAGGACATGGTGAGGTCGGTGCTGGCGCAGCATTTTGCGCATGTGGCAGCCACACGAGGAAACTTCAACAACCATGTGGGAGTGCCGTTGAGTATACTCGATGCACCGGCAGAGACACAGGTCGCCGTGTGGGAGTTGGGAATGAATCACGCCGGGGAATTGGCTCCGCTATGCGCCATGTCCCAACCGAATATCGGGATCATCACCCATATCGGTTCCGCGCATATCGGCATGCTCGGCTCGCGGGATGCCATTGCGCACGAAAAATGCACTGTAGCCCGCGCCTTGCCGAAAGACGGCTGCGTGATATACCCAGCCGGGGACGATTACGCGGACTACATTGCCGCGCAGACGCAGGCGGAACTGCTGCCGGTAGGCGGCGTGGACAGCATTGTGCGCGCCCGCGATGTGGATTACAGGGCGCAGGGAAGTAACTACACACTTGTCATCGAGGGCGTAGGCGAGGTCTCCGTACAGCTCCCCGTGCCCGGGGAACACATGGTCAACAACAGTTTGTTGGCGGCAGCAGCGGGTTGGAAGCTCGGTTGCTCGCTGCAAGAAATTGCCGCCGGTTTGGCGAACACCACGCTCACCGGCGGGCGACTCTCTTGCCGGGAGGAGGGAGGAGTGCTGCTGGTGGATGATACCTACAACGCCAACCCGGAGAGTATGATCGCCGCCCTGCGTACGGTGGCGAGCATGGCTGTGCCCGGCAGACACTTCGCCGTCCTCGGGAAAATGGGAGAACTCGGCAGCACCGGAGTGGCGGCGCATGCCGAGGTGGGAAGGTGTGCGGCGACCTCCGGCTACGCGGGCGTGGTGGTGCTCGGGGAGGGAAGCGCGGAGCTGCATGCCTTAGTGGAGGCGGCGCGCTCTGGCGGTGTGCCCGTGCAGCGTACGGAGTCCGTGCAGCATGCCGCTCAGACTCTCCGCTCTGTCGTCCGTCCGGGGGATGCCGTCCTCTTCAAGGGCTCGCGCGCGGCAGGTATCGAACGTGTCA
>CAYWNS010000042.1:0-16894 GCA_964459715.1 uncultured Akkermansia sp. | reverse complement strand
CTGTACCGTCGGCGGTAGGGAAGCCACGTTCCCTGTGTTTAAGTGGGTGCAGAACGGGTTCACCTGAGGTATCCCAACCAGGGACGGAACATGGAACCCACTTCCTCAACGCACCCTTGATCTGATCTAACGGTCCGGGCCTTTTGTACCGCACGTCACGAGTACAGCAGCGACTGTCCTTTTACTACATCTCCGCCGGTTTGACAAGAAAAAAGAATGTCAGCAATCAAACCGGTCCAAACCTGTCCCAAATAAATTAAACACTTAGAGTAGTGCGATGGGTTTGGTGCAGGAAAACACGGAGGTGATCAAGTACGAGGTACGAAGTGAAGGAGTTAGGCGCAACTCCGTCGCGCAGGCATGGCGGGAAGAGGCAAAGCCGAAACGACGCGTGGAAACTAAAATCCACGCAACCGTGAAGTTGAAGCCCCTTGGCACGCAGAGCGTCTGTGGTCCGCATGAGGGTTAGCATGGCGGCATTTCCCGAGAATTTTATTGGGACAGGTGTGGCCGTGGGGGCGTAAAATTCAGAGCTACGAGCATCCGCAGGGTGCCGTTTGCCCTGAAAAATAGCCCCCTACGGCACCTCCCCGGCTTCACCCCCCCCCCAGCCCCTGCTGCACCCGCCCGCGATCTCACGTATCCTCGTAATAAAAAATTTTCTTCGCTTGGAGCCTGAGCACGTAGGGCTCAGGCTCCTCCCTGCTTCTTTCTTCCCCCTTCATCCTCCCTTCCGCTTGCCGCTCTCGCCCTTTGATTATTTGCACTTTTGTATTCCCTTCCTGCATCAATATCCATGCCTCTATATTCTCATCTACCCTCCCAAGCTTATACCCCCAAGACCTTATCTTTCTTATCCCTCCTCCTAGCTCCTTCACCCCTACTCGCTCCCCTCTTAATGATTCGCTTACAAAGCACTCCATCCCGTGCCACAGTATCTCCCCATACGCGTCTATGCTGCGCGTTTCCATCCCCTTGTAATCGTATCCCTCTCTCTTCCCGGGTACGCCCGCGTGTTGGCTCGTTGGTATGATTCAAATATTTTGTCAATGTATGGGTAATCGCTCAGATTTTCCACTCCGTCATTGTACATCATAAAGTGGTACAGGAATTCTTCGCTGATTGCCGCGATGGGGTTTTCCCTGTACTCCTCACTTACATCCATGCTGCTGTCGATGGACGAGACAAACTTACCAGTCGTATATGGGTCGATGATTCCGTACCGCTTGAGCATTTGTACAGCCTCATCGCTGCTGATAGCTTTGGCGCGTCTGTACTCTTGACTGGGTTCCTCCTGTGCACTGCTAGGTGCCAAGAATGAAGTTGCCGATATGATGCCGATTACCAAAAATAACGGTGTTTTTGATTTCATGGTAGGTAGTTCCTTAGTTAAAAGTTCGAGTAAGATGAAGTAGCTCGCTTGCGTCGGTGTTACCCTTATCAGCTGCTTTGCGGAGCCAGTGTTTGGCTTGCTCCAAGTCTTTTTCTGCGCCTGTCCCCTCAAGGTAGCATTTACTGAGTTCTAGCATTGCATCGGTATGCCCGTTATCTGCCGCTTCTTGGAACCACGCTACAGCTTCTTCCTCGTCTTTTCCCACGCCTATTCCGTCTAGGTAGCATTTGCCGAGTTCGTACATTGCACCTTTTTTCCCGGCATCTGCAGCTTTTCGGAAAATATGCACAGCCTTTTTCGGGTCTAGCTTTAGCAGCATCCTTCCTGCCTCGGCGAAGCCGCCCCTAGTTGCTTCGCCAAACCACTTCGCCGCTTGCTCCTCGTCTTTTTCTACGCCTAATCCGTCGAGGTAACATTTACCGAGCCCGTACATTGCCTCGCTAAGCCCTTTGTCTGCGGCTTTTCGATACCATACGATAGCCTCGGTGTAATCTTTGTTTACGCCATCGCCGTTGTAATAGCACACTCCGAGGTTATACTGTGCCGCCGCATTCCCCTGTTTAGCGGCGAGATGCCACCATCTTACCGCTTCTGTGTAATCTCTGCTTATGCCCTCACCTTCGGCATAGCACACTCCGAGATTGTACTGTGCCCTTGCATCTCCGTGTTCGGCGGCGAGAAGATACAGTTTCACCGCATCAGTGTCGGTCCTACCACGGACCTTCTCCTTAGGATTGGGACCGTACTTATTCTCCCCCGGCTTGCTATTGAGGAGTAGCAATACGAAAACGAGTGTTCCGCCTAGGGAGCTAAATATGCTCGCTAGGGTCGCGATCCTAGGCGTTTGCGCGATGAACGTTATGATGGACGGTATGATGCTCCAAAGCTGCATCCAGCCGCTAAACCCCACATCATGAAGTCTGCGGGCTGTCATTCCCATCATTACGAGACCTAGAGACAGCTGCGTGAGGATGTATATTATCACGAACTGCCCGTTATTGTCACTCAGTGCCAACCCAAGGAATAGGAGAGTGCAAGTCAGAAGGGATAATAAGATTGACTTAGACCAATATTCTGCACGGCGCATGCGACCGGCAAATTTGATTGTAAACAGATTTTTCATATCGTGTGGAATAGGATGTATGTATCACTGTCTGAGCGAAATAAAAGGCATCGGGTAGGATGCGACCAACGCTTGGTACGTTCGGCATGGTACACTACCGGGTTTCTCGGTTAGCTGTCTTAGTTTGATTTTTTCAATGATAGAGACAGGATAGGTGACAAAATAGAACAATAAAGACAAAACCCGAGGATACTGTACAGAAGTATCACAGCAAGAGGGGGGCGCGCATCTCCGAGACAATGCCTAGCGGCGAGGCGGAACTGAGTCACCGCTTTGGTGACATCTTGGTCAACGCCATCGCCACTGAGATAGCACAATCCAAGCTTGTAACGTGCCTTTGCAGACCCCTGCTCGGCGGCACTACGCCACCATTTGACGGCTTCGGATGTGTCCTCTACGCCGAGGATGCCATAGTAATAGCACAAACCTAGTTTGTACTGTTCCTCTGCCCGCTGCTCTTCCACGTCGGTGTGGTGGTACCGACTTCCCTGTTCTTCGGGGATATCCGTGTTCATATCATCACTATTACGCCGTCTTTTGAGGGCATCTTGCGCAATTTTAAGCCCCTGCTCGGCGGCGAGACGGTACCACTTGACAGCTTCTGCGGAGTCCTTGTTCACACCTGTGCCATTGTGATAGCACTCTCCAAGTCCGTATTGTGCCATTGCATCTCCCTGTTCGGCGGCTTTACGCCACCACTCCACTGCTTCGGCGTAGTCTATGTTCACACCTTCACCGTTGACATAGCATGCCCCAAGCCGTTTCTGTGCATCTGCATTTCCTTGCTTGGCGGCAAGGCGAAACCATTTTACCGCTTCAGCGAGGTCTTTGTTCACGCCGAGACCATTGGCATAGCACGCTCCAAGGTTATACTGTGCCAGCCCAAACCCCTGTTCAGCTGCGAGACGATACCATTTTATCGCTTCGGGGTCGTCCGTACTCATCTCTTCGCCATCGCGACAACACCGTGTAAAGGCGGTCTGTGCGGCTGCGTCTCCCTGCTTGGCGGCGAGGTAGTACAACATACAGGCAATGACTTTGTTTGCAGGTACGCCGGTGCCATTCTCGTAGCACATCCCGAGGTTATACTGTGCGTCTGCGTCTTTTTGTCCAGCGGCGAGGCGGAACCATCTGACGGCTTCGGTGTAGTCTTTGTCCACGCCAGTGCCGTAGAGATAGCACACTCCAAGGCTGCCTTGTGCCACTGCGTTGCCCTGCTCGGCGGCGAGGCGGTACCACTTAACAGCTTCGGTGAAGTCTTTGTTCACGCCATCGCCGTTGGCATAGCTCCATCCGAGGTAGTACTGCGCATCTGCATTCCCTTGTCCAGCGAGCTTCCTGACTACATCGATATCAGCAGCGTAGGTATTCCAAGATGCTAGGGTAGGCAGGGCAAATAGGAAGATGAGGCAGTGGAGGATGGGGTGGAGGTGCCGTCTTCTTCCTAGGGTGGCGTGTGGGTGCTTTTCCATGGCGGGAGTCTATCTCGGGGTTGACGGGATGTCCAGCCAAAAATTGGGGAGGAAGCAGTGTCGGGCGGGGATGGGAGAGGAAGAACGGAGGTAGGCGAAGGACGAGGTATGAAGTACGAAGTGGCGGAGCCGGGGAGGGAGCGGCGAGGTAAGGACGGCTTTGACGGGGAGGTACGTGAGTGGCGTAAGCCAAGTACGAGGTACGAAGTACGAAGTAGCGAAGCTGTAGTGCGAAAGCGGAGAGAAAGCAGTGGGGCGGTGTTTTGTTCTCCGGGGTTTTTTGCGCGGGTGTGGTGAGCAATGCGGATGTGGCGGGAAGCGGGGTGAGTGGGGTGGTGCGTGGTGGTGCCACAGCTCGGCGTGGGGTAGACGCTCGTGTTGCAAGTCACATCCGTTCCGGGAAGTCCTCTGGAAATCGTTGCAGTGCCAGCCCTTATGCGGGTTACACACGCTCTGTGCACTGGGGGCACCAGCATCACGGGTGCATTGATTTATTCCCCCCGCGTTGTTTTGGCTTTGCCTCCTCCCGCCATACCCGCGCAACCTTGTTGCGCCTCACTTATTCACTTCGTACCTCGTACTTGTGGTGGGCGTGCGTGGTAGGCAATTGTCATCGCCCACCATTGAGCCTTTAATTTATTGGGGACAGGTGTGGGTTGCGACCACATCTGTCCCAATAAAATTCTCGAAAAACGCTGCGATGCTAATTCCCATGCGGGTTGCAGATGCTCTGCGTACCAAGGGGGCTTCAACCTCACGGATGCATGGATTTAGTTCCCACACGTCGTTTTGGCTTTGCCTCCTCCCGCCATGCCCGCGCAACTCCGTTGCGCCTAACTCCTTCACTTCGTACTTCGTACTTCGTACCTCGTACTTGATCACCCCCGTGTCTTCCTGCCTTAAAGCCACTGCCCACCATTGAGCCTTTAATTTATTTGGGACGGGTGTGGGTTGCGACAGGACTGTGGCTTGACAATTACCCCCATTGCGGGTATAGTGCGCACGTATGAGCGCGAGCGCGAAAAGTTACAAAGAGAGCATCTTTCTGCCGGACACAACCTTTCCGATGCGCGGGGATCTCACGCAGAAGGAGCCGAAACGCTTGGAAAAGTGGGAGAGCGAGCGTCTTTATTCGCGGATCATAGGGAGACGTAAGGGGCAGGGGGCACCATCTTTTGTGCTGCACGATGGTCCACCTTTCGCGAACGGCGATGTGCACATGGGCACGGCTCTCAACAAAGTGCTCAAGGATTTGATTGTAAAGAGCAAGACCATGTCCGGGTACTACGCGCCCTTTGTGCCGGGATGGGATTGTCATGGGTTGCCGATCGAGGCGAAGGTCGTGAAAGGAGCGCAGGGACTGGAACCTGCAGAAATTCGTCGTCGCTGCGCGGAGTTTGCGAGGGAATACATCGGGCAGCAGCGCGCATCATTCCGGAGATTGGGGTGCTTCGGAGAGTGGGAACATCCCTACATCACGATGGAACCGGCGTACGAAGCTTGGGTGCTGCGCGTGTTCGCCAAGCTGGTGGAAGCCGGGGCGGTCTACCAGTCTGTGCGACCCGTGCAGTGGAGCTATGCCCACCACACCGCCTTGGCAGAGGCCGAAGTGGAGTACCAGGAGGACACGTCTACCGCCATCTACGTCGCTTTCCCCATGCCGGAACCCGTGCATGGTCATACCTGCAGGCTCGTCATTTGGACGACCACCCCGTGGACGCTGCCGAGCAACTTGGGCATCGCGCTGCACCCGGACAGCATGTACGTGGTGCAAAGTTTCCGCCGGGCGGGTGAGGAGCAGAACTATTTACTCGCCAAGGACTTGGTAGAGGAGTTTTGCGCCAAATGCGGCATGGAGTCCGGGGAAGTGCTCGCAGAGTTTTGCGGACGAGAGCTGGAGGGCAAGAAAGCACACCACCCATTTCTGGAGCGCGAGTCGCTCATCATGATGGGACAGTTCGTGACGATGGACACCGGGACGGGGGCTGTGCACATTGCGCCCGGGCACGGCGCAGATGACTACAACATCGGGATGCAGTACGGGCTGCCGGTACTTTCGCCCGTGGACGATGACGGGCTCTACACGGCAGAGTGCGGCGTGCCGGAGTTGGTCGGCAAACACGTCTTTGACTCGAATGAGGATGTCATTGCCATGCTCACGCGGCGCGGACTCCTGCTCGGACGCGAGGAATTCACGCACCAATACCCGCATTGCTGGCGTTCCAAGACGCCGATTATCTTCCGTGCCGTCAAACAATTCTTTATCAGCATGAAGGAATTGCGCCCGCGAGCCCTCGAGCAGATCGACCGCACACAGTGGCTGCCCGCTTGGGGGCGCAACCGCATCCGCAGCACGGTAGAGACGCGACCGGATTGGTGCATTTCCCGCCAACGCACCTGGGGCATCCCTCTCCCCGCTTTCTACAACGCGCAGGATGAGCCCGTGTTGAAAGCCGACATCGTGCGCCGTGTGGCAGACCTCGTGGAGCAACATGGCACAAATATCTGGTTTGAGCTCAGCGATGCCGAGATATGCGAAAAACTCGGGCTGCCCACCGACCTGCGGAAGGGGAGCGATACGCTGGACGTGTGGATCGATTCCGGGTGCTCGCACGTGGCTGTGTTGGAGCACCGAGAGGGACTGCACGCCCCATGCGACGTCTACTTGGAGGCGACGGACCAGCACCGAGGTTGGTTCCAGAGCTCGCTCATGCTTTCCTGCGCTTGGCGCGGTGAAGCCCCGTATAAGCAGGTGCTGACCCACGCCTTCGTGGTGAATCAGGACCGCTCCAAGTTGTCGAAGAGCGCACAAGAGGGATACCACAAGCCCACAAACGCCAAGTATTTTTATGACAAGTATGGAGCGGACATCGTGCGCCTCTGGGTGAGCAGCATAGATTGGCAGAACGAGGTGCCTTTCGGGGAGGACATATTCAAGCAAATCACGGAGCCCTACCGCCGACTGCGCAACACGCTCCGCATTTTGCTGGCCAATCTGAAGGACTACGACGGGACGCGTCCACCGCAGCTCGCCCCCTTGGATGCGTGGATACTCGAGCGGCTGAATGCCCTGATACGCGAAGTGCGTGCCGCGTACGAAGCGTACGAATTCCGCAAGGTATTTACCGCCATCAATCAATTCTGCACCGGGGAACTCTCGTCTCTCTACATCGACATCACGAAGGACAGCTTGTACTGTGATGCCAAGGATTCGCCGCACCGCATCAGCAAGCAATACGCCCTCTCGCGTCTTTTCGATGCCTTGGTGAAGCTGCTTGCGCCCGTGCTCGTCTTTACCTGCGATGAGGCATGGGAGCATGCCGGTCACTCCGATTCCGTGCATGAGCAGGATTTCCCGGAGCCGGACCCCACCATGGACGCCGGACTCTCCCCGACCTTCGCGCGCTTGCAGCAACTTCGGGGAGTTATTCAGGTAGCCATCGAAGCGCAGATTAAGGCAAAAGCATTCAACAAGAACAACGAAGCCGTGGTGCAGCTTACCGTTCCGGCAGATGAACCCTCCGCCGTCCTGTCCCTACTACGCGATACACCTTTTGCCAAAGAATTCTTCATCGTGGCAGACTTGCGGGTGTCTGTGGGAGACGAAACGGTTGCCACCGCGACCAAGAGTCCGCACGCGATGTGCCCACGCTGCCGTCGCTATGAACCGAGTGTGAACGCCGAAGGTCTGTGCGCTCGGTGCGCTGAAGTGATGTCGCGTTAGTTGTACTGCCCACACCTATGTCTGAGCTATCCCCCCCGCAAACCCCTTTGCGCGAGAAGCTGAGTCTCAAGCTTCTCCTCTGTGTTCTCGCGCTGTACATTCTCGATCAAGTGAGCAAGTGGTACATTGTGTTCCACTTTGCTCCTCCCAATGAACGCACGCAGATGGTCATGGACCGCGTTGCCATACTCCGCGACAATGGGTTCATTCACTTCGATATCATCCGTATCCACAACACCGGCGTCGCGTTCGGGATGGCGAATGGTCAGGGTTGGGCACCTTTCGTCTTTCTCGGTATTCAGTTGCTTGCCCTCTGGGGGCTTTATATTCTTTACCGACGCGGGTTTTTCAACACACGACTCCTCCGTGCCGCATGGGTCTTTGTCGTGGCGGGGGTGCTCGGTAATATGACCGACCGCCTGCTCCAAGGATTCTTTGTTCCCGGGGCATCTCAAATGACCTTTTGGGGCAAACTGACAGGCGGCTACGTCGTTGACTTTCTCGATTTTTACTTTCCGTGGCTTCCCTCTGACCCCTTTCCGGAGGGTTACCACTGGCCCGCTTTCAACATTGCCGACTCTTGCGTCTGCATCGCCGCCGCTCTTTTTATTATTTCCGCCCTCTTCTTTGAAAAGGACCCCGAAGACGACGAAGGAGCCCCCTCGTAATCATCTCACTACCCATGCTACTCTCTCTCCTACTTGCCGCGTTTCCCCACCCCATCCAAGCTGTTCCACTCGCGTTCGGACAACGCGAGGCGGTAGTCATTTTTGAAGCGGATTCGGAGATCACATCCGCGCGCAGTCTGTGCGAATGCACGAAGGTTAGCACTCAAGGAAAAAAGCTTACTGCCCGTGTGGATGTGAGTGGTTTCGCCCAAAGTGCCGAAAAGCAGATCGAAGCCACTACCGCCGATGGCAAGACGACGCGTCTTACCATGGACATCCGCGTGCCACAGGCGATTGTGCTGAGTGCCCGCTCTCTCATCTGGAAAGCGGGTTCTGCACCGGAAACCAAAGAATTGCGCGTGAGTGTCCCCAAAAACTCGCCCGTTAAAACCCTCACGGGTGCCGACCTCTCCGGCAGCGACTTCGATTATACGCCCCAAACGCTGAAATCCGGAGCGGAGTATCGCGTAAAAATTACTCCGAAGAGCACACAGAAGACCGTGCTCAACAGATTGATTATCAGAACGGATAGCCCTGATCCCCGCTACGCCGGGTTCATCGTTTATCTCTCGGTGCAATCTTAACACACTCGCCACGTCTCTCCTATGGATAAATTGATTGTCGAAGGCGGTTATAAGCTGCGGGGCACGGTGAATATCAGCGGCTCCAAAAATGCTTCGCTCCCCATTTTAGCCGCTTCCCTGCTCACGGATGAACAGGTGCGTATTTCCCACGTGCCCGATGTCTCGGATACGAATTACATGATTCAGATACTCAGCCAATTGGGAGCGTCTGTGGAGCGTTCTAGCGGCACGGTTCGCATTGATTCGCCGGATGGTATCAGCTCGAGTGCCAGCTACGAGCAGGTTCGCAAAATGCGCGCTTCTATCTGCTTGCTCGGTCCTATGATGGCACGCATGAAACGCTGCACCCTGCCACTCCCCGGCGGCTGTGTGATCGGCGACCGCCCCGTGGATTTGCACGTACGCGCCGTACAGGCTCTCGGTGCCCGCGTGCGTATCAAGGGCGGCAATCTCGTCATCGAAGCCCCCAATGGACTCGTGGGAGCCAAGGTGGATATGCGCGGTGACAATGGACCAACGGTGCTCGGTACGGATAATTTGATGATGGCAGCCGTATTGGCGCGTGGCACGACGGTTATTGAATCCGCTGCCCGTGAGCCGGAGGTGGTGGATTTAGCGTGTTTCCTCAACAAAATGGGCGCGCAGATTGAGGGCGCTGGTTCCCGCACAATCACCATTCGCGGCGTGGAAAGTCTGCATGGGTGCGAGCACGCGGTCATCCCGGACCGCATCGAGGCGGGTACCTTTATGGTGGCGGGTGCTCTCATCAGCGAGGGGATCACTATCAATCGCATTTGCCGGGAGCACGTGCAGGCTGCCGCCGATTTGCTCAGAGAGTGCGGTCACACCGTCCGGTTCAGCGCGGATGGAACCTCCGTTTTTGTAGCTCCGGGCTCTCGACCGCGCGGGGGCAAGATTACCACGAGTCCGTATCCCGGCTTTCCTACAGATATGCAGGCTCAGATGACGGCACTCTTCTCCGTCACTCCTGGTATCAGTGTGGTGAAAGATACGATCTTTCCGCAGCGTTTCATGCATTGCTCGGAGTTGAAACGCATGGGTGCCAACATCAAAATGGACAACGGGACGGCTGTCATTACCGGCACCGAACGACTCTCTGGCGCGCCGGTGATGGCAAGTGACCTGCGCGCCAGTGCCGCCCTCGTCCTAGCTGCCCTCGCCGCCGAAGGTACCACCGAAATCTACCGCCTCTACCACATCGACCGTGGCTATGAACTACTCGATGAAAAACTTCTCGGTTTGGGTGCCCACGTCAAACGTGTTCCCGAGCCTACGCGCGAAAGCGAGGACATGTCTGACCCGTCGCCCAACGCAACGCGAAGTACGAAGTAGGGAATTGACGTGCATGGTGGAAATTTCGGGTGTGGCGGGGGTGTGAGGTGTGTGGCGCAGGTGTCGATGTAGTACGGTCGCGGGCTTGCTGCTTCGCTTCATCTAGCCTGCGCGACCTTGTTGCGCCTAAGCTAAATACTTGGTACTTGATCCCCTCTGCGTTTTCCCGCCGCAAAGTCATCGCCTACCACTAAGTCTTCAATTTTTTTTGCCAGATATTGACTCTGATGTTGCCATGCGAAGCGTTTTCTGGTAAATTAAAGAGCGCAGTATCATTCCTACGACTATGCCACAACCTCTCAAAAAAACAGCGTCTTCCGTCTCTCCTTCTCGTCTTCGTCTCAATACGGGTGCGGTCCCGACGAGGAAAGTACATCTTATGGGTTCTAACGGACAAGTGCTTACACCGAAGTTGCCTACGCCCGGGCGACCGACTCCGGCACCCGCAACTCCGCAACACGCACCGCAGGAAGAGCCGCTCGTCGATGCAGTGCAGGAAGTTCCGGTGACGGAAACACCGCAGAGTCAGGCGGAGGAGACGGTGCAGGAAGTTCCGGCGGCGGAAGTGGCGCAGAGTTCGACGAAGAAAGCCGTGCGACTGACCCCTGCGGGGAAGGCGGCGCAGCTGACTCCCGCGACCAAAATGCCGCAAAGTTCGGTGAAGAAAGCCGTACAGACTACTCCTAGGGGAAAAGTGCCGGGGAGCTCGGTGGAAAAGGCAGAGCAGGTGGATTCACAGGTTGCAGCGGCGCAGGAGATGCCCCGTGCGACCACGTTTCAGAATGTGGACGCTCAGTACATCGAACAACTGCGGCAAGAGGCAGGGAAGCCTCCGGTCTGGAAGAGTAAGATGTTTATTTTTGCCTGTGTGGGCTTGGCCGTGGTGTGCGTAATATGTGGTGTGCTCGTCGTGCAGCACAACGCCGAGCAGGATGCCAAGCGTGAGAAGTACGCACAGATCAGGAAAGTGCAGCTTCGCGCTCATGCCATCAATAAGCAGAATATCGAGACCCTAGCGGAGGCCAAGGAGAAGAATGTAAATGTCAAGTGCACCAAAGCGGAAGCTCGTCTCCTGATGCAGATTGTGGTAAACCCGGAAATGAAGGACGATGAGGGTAAGCCGCTCTGCGTCGGTCATCCGGATGGGGTCGCGCAGCTCGCCTGCCTGTTGCTCGGTATTGCCAGTGAGGAGAATGAAGACATCTGTAAATATGTCTTTGAACGCCTCAACAAGGATGCCGCCAAGATCAAGTCGACTACATACCGGTGGCTGGTTCAACGTCTCGCTGTGGCAGACATCAAGGGAATCAACACGAAACTTCGAAAGCTTGCGGATCAAATAGCCGACAAGCCGCTCAAGAAGCTTCGCAAACGCGATGATCTCCTCTCGTATATCTGGGAAAGTATGGGGCTGCGAGTCTCATCCAAGGATATTCCTTCCATAACCGAAATTCTCCGTAACCCCGATACAGCTAATGGTCTCGTGCGCACCCTCTCGATTTGCCTCAGTAACATCGTGGAGATGGAAGATTCCTTGGACAAGAAAAAGGAGCTGGGAGACAAGATATTTGATGCGGTACCGGAGAAGAGACGGGCATATTTGACCGTTGCTTTAGCTCAATCCTGCTCTCCGAAAGCACTCGATTACTTCAAGCAACGCGCTACCGATCCCAAAAATTGGGTTACGGACCAAGACTTTTTTTCCAACTACCCTCAGGATGACATTGTGCCATACCTTCAGCATGAGCTCCTGCCGCTGGCATCGGATAATGACCGCAATAAAAAGTTGGTAGAAAATATGATTGCCGGTGTACTGCGTCAGAACCGCGACCGCTCCCTGAAAGATGCCCAAAAGTTGATCAAGCACGTTTACGAAAAGATTGATGTAGACACCTCGGAATGGAGCTCGATTATGGAAAAAGTTGACCCTGATTCCGGTGCCTTCATCGGTGAGGATAACCCCCAATACAAGGAACTCTTGGAAAAGAGCAAAGCCCTCGAGGCGGCACGTGCCCAAAAAATCGCTCTTGTGGGGGTGCTCTCCAGAATGTATGACTGGCCTTGGGTCGTGCAAATACTCGGCAAATACGAGAAGGATAGTGACGTCACCCTCGCTGCGGCCGCCCGTAGTGCTTTGGAGAAAGTCAAAAAGAATCGCTCCGAAAACGATAAGATCCACTCTAATTACAAGAGACGTACGCAGGAATAGCGAACGGAGGTTCTGGAACGTCTACCGCAATACCCGTGCCTCGTGAGAGGACAACCCGCACAAAACAGCGGCGTCGTGTAGGTGTCACACCTGCCCCAATAAAAATCTCGAAAAACGCTGCGATGCTAATCCCCATGCGGGTTACGACGCTCTGCGTACCGAGGGGGCTTCAATCTCACGGGTGCATGGGTTTGGTTTCCACCCGTTGTTTCGGCTTTGCCTCCTCCCGCCATGCCTACGCAACCGTGTTGCGCCTAACTCCTTCACTTCGTACTTCGTACCTCGTACTTAATCCCCTCCCCGTCTCCCTGCTCCAAAGTCATCGCCTACCACTAAGCCTCTAATTTATTTGGGACGGGTGTGTGTGGGCATTGCCCTTCGGATTTTTGGGCCGTGACTGGAGTAAACAAAAAATCTTGGGTTCGGGGTGAGAATTTTGAAATGTGAGGTTGACTTCTGGGGAGAAGTCGTGTAGAGTAGGGGACGCGCGGGACGCGTGCTACGCGAAGACGGCGCGAACAACTCTCCGTATACATATCCCTCACTACCAGTGTACTCGAACGAACAATATCTTCTGGACCTCTTGGTTGAAAGCGGTGCGTTGGATGCCGCAGTCCTCGAGGAGACACGTGCTCAAACCGATCTGACCGAAAGTATCATTGAGCACTTAGTAGACCAAAATGTCCTCACCTACGATTACGTGGCGCAGGTGGCAGCATCGAGTTCCGGGTTGGAATACGTTGATCTCAACGCCTTGGAAGTAGATGCGCAGACGCTTGCGCTGGCACGTCCGGAAGTGGCACGGCGTCTCATGTTCCTGCCCATCGGCGATGATGGTTATTCGTTGCAGGTTGCTGTGGCGGACCCGTTTGACATGGAGACGATGGACAGCTTCCCGCAGGTGCTCGGCAGGGACGTAAGTTTTTTTGTGGCGGCATACGATACGCTGCAGAAAGCTCTAGCGAAGTATTATCCGGAGAAAAAGACCACCAGCCGAAACGAGGATGCGCCCATCATAGAGCTCATTGACAATATGTTCAATGAAGCACACGGGATGCGCGCGTCAGATATTCACATTGAGCCGATGGAAGACCGCGTGCGTTTCCGGTACCGCGTGGATGGACGTCTCATCGAAGTGGCCAATCACCCCAAGAAGCTCCTCGGTTCGATCGTGGCGCGTATTAAGGTGATGAGCTCGACCATGAGCATCGCCGAAAAACGAATTCCGCAGGATGGACGTATCGAGATGGATCTCAAGAGCGGTGCGCATATTGATTTGCGTGTCAGCACGGTGCCCTCCAATCACGGTGAATCGGTGGTGATGCGTATTTTGGATAAATCCTCATTACAACTGGGACTGCCGCAGCTTGGTTTCCTCTCGGATGATGAGGCAACATTTGACCGGCTGGTGACACTTCCCGACGGCGTGATTTTGGTGACGGGACCCACCGGTTCGGGTAAGACGACCACGCTTTACGCCTGCCTGAATCACCTCAACCGTCCCGATAAAAAGATCATCACGGCGGAGGACCCCGTAGAGTACGAGCTACCGGGCATCAACCAAGTGATGATTCGCACAGACATCGGGATGACATTCGCGGCTGCCCTACGCGCCATGCTCCGCCAAGCCCCCAACATCATCATGATCGGGGAGATACGTGACGGCGAGACGGCGGGCATTGCCATCCAAGCGGCGATGACGGGTCACTTGGTACTCTCCACCCTCCATACGAATGACGCTCCGTCGTCAGTGGCTCGTTTGGCGGATATGGGGGTAGACCGCTTCCTCATTGCGTCGGCTGTACGCGCGATTATGGCGCAGAGACTATGTCGCTGTCTGTGTGAAAATTGTAAAATGGACGGACATCTCACTGCCAAACAGGCTCAGCTCTTGGGCATTGAGCAGGACCGCCCGGTAAAGGTGCCGCGCCCCCGGGGCTGCGAGGTCTGTCGTGGCAAGGGCATGAAAGGTCGTATGGGTATCTTCGAAATTTTCCAAGTGACGGACGATGTGCGAGAGCTCATCAATTCGAACCTCTCCTCCGCGCAATTGCGCAAACGCGCCAGAGAGCTCGGAATGCGCACCCTGCGAGAAGACGGAATCCGCAAGGTGCTGGCGGGTCGTACTTCCGCAGAGGAGGTCATCCATGTAACAACCGGCGACGCAAGCTGATTCCTCCTTCTTAACCCTCACACCCTTCTCTCTATACTATGGATACCCAACAGGCATTGGACGCTTTTATCAATGCGGGGCTCATGGACCGCACGATGGCAAAAGACGTCGTGGATGAGATGTCCAACAGCGGGAAAGAACTCTGGGAAACCTTACTTGACTTCGGCATCGTACCGACCCCGGAAGATTTCTGGAATGTGATTGCCACCGAGGTTGGTGCGCAGTATATCTCGCTGGATGGTTTTGTGCCGCCGCCGGAAGTACTCAGCATGATTCCGGCAGCCCAAGCCCGCATGCATGGAGCTCTGCCCGTGGAATACCGGGAGAGGGAAGGTCTCTACGTGTGCTTGGAAGACCCCCTGAATCCGCAGACGGTGGATGATCTACGCGTCGTAACGGGTAAGGACATTTTCCTGTATGTGGCTGCGGACTATGAAGTGCGCGCACGCATCGCCGAGTACTACGGGGGGACGGATGCCGCCATGGGTGACCTCATGGCGGATTTGGCAAACATGAGCATCAGCAGTGTCGATGGCACAGAAGAGGCCAACGCTGCCCCCATTGTCCGTTTCGTGAATCTCGTGATCACTCAGGCTATCAAAGAAAAGGCATCGGATATTCACTTAGAGCCCTTTGAGCATGAGTTCAAGATTCGCTATCGAGTGGACGGAGCACTTTACGAGATGGCACCGCCGCCCATTCACTTGGCAAGTCCCATTATCTCGCGGGTGAAGGTGATGGCGGGGATGAACATTGCCGAGCGTCGAGTCCCGCAGGACGGACGTATCATGATGCACGTGGGAGAAAACGCCGTAGACATGCGTGTCAACTCCCTGCCCACGCAGCACGGTGAGTCGGTGGTGCTCCGTGTGCTCGACCGCAACAACGTCAGCCTCGACCTCAATAACCTCAATCTCTCCCCCCGCATCCACGAGTATATCCTCGATACCATCAACATGCCCAACGGCATCTTCGTGGTTACCGGACCCACGGGTTCCGGTAAGACGACGACCCTCTACGCCGCCCTGCGTGAAATCAATACGGAGGACACGAAAATTCTCACCGCTGAGGACCCTGTGGAGTACGACATCGATGGGATTGTGCAGGTGCCGATCAATGAGGGAATAGGTGTCACGTTTCCGCGAGTGCTGCGTGCCTTTTTGCGACAGGACCCGGACCGCATCCTTGTCGGCGAAATACGTGACCAAGATACGGCGCAAATAGCCATACAGGCAGCACTGACCGGGCACTTGGTACTCTCCACGCTGCACACCAATGACGCGGCAGGTGCGGTGACTCGTTTCATCGACATGGGGGTGCAACCCTTCCTGCTTGCCGCCACGCTTTTGGGTGTTTTGGCTCAGCGTCTTGTGCGTACAATATGTCCGTACTGTAAGATTCCCTACACACCGTCCCGCAGTTTGCTCAACCAACTGGGTATCAATCCCGCGCTGCTTGCTCAGCAGCAATTCTTTACCGGAGAGCGTTGTGACAAGTGCGGGAACACCGGCTACAAAGGGCGCAAGGGTATCCACGAGCTCCTGCACGCTTCTGAGCCCATTCGGGAGCTCATCACCCAGAATGTGCCTTCGGTTACCCTGAAACAAAAAGCCATAGAGCTGGGGATGCATACCCTCCGTGAAGACGGTATCCAGAATATTTTTGACGGTTTTACCACTATCGAAGAAGTGTTGCGTTACACCTGAGTAATCATTTCCCAATTCACCCCATACCACTTAATGCTTTATGCCTAAATTCAAGTACATCGCACTGGATCAAAATGGTGCTGAGCAGTCGGGCGTCGTCGATGCTGCCAACAAGATAGAGGCCATGGAGAGCGTGCGTGCCCAAGGTCTTTTGGTGCGCGAATGCGAAGAGGCAGGTACCGCTGCTTCCAAGGAGATGACCACGAGGGTCGGAAAGGACAAGAAACAGCCCGGGAAGACTAAGGCAAAGGGTGGGAAAGGCAAGGCAGGCGGCGGCATCAAACGCAAAGAGTTGATGATATTTACTCGTCAGCTTGCCACGCTGATAGATGCTGGTTTGCCCTTGTTGCAGAGTTTGCAGGTCTTGCAAAAACAGGAGCCAAACGCGAATTTGCGGGCTACGTTGACAGCCCTCGGCGATGCGGTGCAGGGAGGCTCGACTTTTTCGGATGCCCTCTCATCCTACCCGAAGCTCTTTAATCGCCTGTT
>CAYWNS010000041.1:0-17332 GCA_964459715.1 uncultured Akkermansia sp. | reverse complement strand
CCACGCTTAACACACCCGCCACTCCACAGCTTTGCTACTTCGTACCTCGTACTTGGACTAGCGTGGGAGGATGCGCACGGATTGCACGCAATTCTCGCCGAAGGAAGCGTTGAGGGCGGCGATGAGACGTACGCGTTGTTGACGCAACTCGAAACAGACGGTTGGGTGAGGGGCGCGGATGGTAGCGCGACCGTCGGAGAGGGAAACGAGGGTGGATTGAGAAGCGAGGAAATCGCCCACTGCCCGATGCCACACGGTGGCAAGAAATTCGGGAGAAAAGTCATCATCGCGCAGGTCGATACGACTGAGGACCTCGGTGAGGATCGAAGCGGCATCCCGCACGTTGGCACCGGTGGAAAGCGGGACGGGAACCCCGTAAAAGTCAGACTCCGCCTGCTTCTTCAGCCCCTCCTCCTGCGTCGTAAAACGCTCCGGACGCTTACTGCCGTCCGGGTACGAGACAAAGCGAAAACGCGGCACGGAAGCCTTGCGCGGCAGGGCGGACTGCATCGATGACGGCGCGTCCGACTTCCGCCGCCCGCGACCGGTTCCCCTCTGACGTCGCGGACCTGAGACTGGAGATACCCGCGCCATGGTAGCGACTAAAACTACGCCCCCGCCGCCGAGTGTCGGAAGCAGGGGACAGGGAGGGGATACACCGGGGGAGGAGCCACAGCTTTACTCACCGTCGTCGCCGATGGCTTGGACGGGGCAGCCCTCCATGGCTTCGGTGCAGAGGGTTACATCTTTAGCCGATTCAGGCTGTTTTTTCACGTACGAGACTCCTTCGTCGTCATCGCGCGCGAAAAAGTCAGGAGCGGACTCTCGGCAGAGATCGCAGTCGATGCAAGAGCTATCGACGTAGAACTTGCCGGGCACATTTTTCTCGTTTTTGTCATCGATGTCAGCCATAATGTGTGGGGCTTGTTCGCGCCCGGGACCATTCTTCCCGATTTTCTCCCAAATTGCAAACTTTTTTTGTTGCAGGAACGCAAATTTCGGGGCAGAATGAGCGCATGCAAGGACAGAGGGAAGACGATGCGGAGACAGCGAAGGACACCGGCGAGCCGGGCAGGGAGGCACACTGTCGCGCTTGGTGGAAAGATGTCCTGCTCGCCCTAGGAGGCGGGGTGCTCATGGCTCTCGCATTCCCGCCGTGTGACTACGGCAACTTGGTCTGGCTGGGACTGCTTCCCCTGCTCAGTGCCCTGTGGCAGCGAGGTGTCAGCAAGAAACGCGCGTTTGCCATGGGGTGGTTATTCGGTATGGGTTGGTACTGTGTGAGTTTCTGGTGGATACGGCAGGTCGGTTATGTTTTTCTCATCCCGCAGGCTCTCTTCATGACCATCGCCTTCGTGCCCTTGATGGCACTCTATTCCTGCCTGCCCGGGCTTTGGGCGGTGGCGGCGGCGCGATGGCTCCGCCCCATTTTGGCAGGGGAACCGGTGGATGGCACCGTCGAGCTGCCGGAGCGCACGGCGCGGTGGGCAGAGTGGGCTACAGCGGACCTCCGATCGACGCTCCGCAGCGCAGTGGGGCTGGGTGCTCTCTGGGTGTGCATCGAGTGGCTGCGTGCGCACGGGACGCTCGGATTCAGTTGGAATAGCTTAGGCACAGCCCTTTACGGTGGTTTGTCCTTCGTGCAGTGGGCGGAATTTGTGGGGAGTTCCGCCCTCGCGTTCATCCCGGTGTCCGTGTCCGTGGTGCTCTGGTGTGCTTTTCGTCGGACGGTTATGCACTTTAAGGGAGTGGGCGGGGGGTGCAAGCCGTGGGACTTTTATGGGGCGGTGGTGCTCCTCATGCTGCTCTTCAGTGGGGGACTCTGGATGGCGCAGCAATACGCACCCAACAAGATGCTGAGCCGCGACGGGGTCGAGCCTCTCCCGGTTATGGCAGTGCAGATCAACAAAGATCAAGCGGAGCATATCGCGGACCCTCACTCGCTCTCGCAGTACCGCCTGTATTTGGACTCGACGGTGGAGTACTTCAACGAGATTGCGCAGGACACCATGCGGCGAGCCGGACAGCGCGAAGACGTGGGGCTTACTCTACAACTCCCGGTGTGGGTGGTGTGGCCGGAAAGTGCCTTGCCCTGCCCCTTCCTGCGGCGTGAAGATAACGGGGCACTCCTGCACGATGGTGTTACGGAGCAGAATTTCCTAGAAGGTGATGCCCTGCCTCTGGCGCGGCAACGAGTGCGAGAAATGGGGGGACGAGACTTCGTCCTCTTTACCGGGGTGGACGAGTGGCTCCTGCGGGCGGAAGGGCAGGACATACGGGTGGTCGGCATGCACAATTCGCTGGCGATGATTCCCGATGGTTTTGCCGGGATACGGACGGCATCCAAGCAGCATCTCATGCCATTCGGCGAGTACATCCCCCTAGCGCAGGACGTGAAATGGATCGGCGAGGCGTACTCGCGCGTCACCGGTACCCAAGTGGGTGAGGGCATTCGCCCCGGCACAGGAACTTCTCCCATTCCCGCTCCGGTGCCGGGCACTGAGCTGACTGTGGGAGTGATACCGGCTGTGTGCTACGAGGATACCGTGGGAGACCACCTGCGCCTGTTTGCCCGCCCCGGACCTCAGGTCATCGTGAACGTGACCAATGATGCTTGGTTCCGGGAATCTGCCTGCGGAGAGCAACAAGCGCGCGCCGCCGCCCTGCGCTGCATCGAGTTACGGCGTCCCATGGTACGGGCTGCCAACAAGGGTCTGTGCTGCGCCATTGCCCCGAATGGAAGCGTGATGCATGCCTTGCGAAAAGGAGACGGCTCACCCCACTTGCCCGGCTACAGCTACGCCGTGCTTCCGGTGGATACGCGGGCAGGTCTCACCCTCTACGCGCGCTACGGCGATTGGGCAGTGGTACTCTGCGCCCTGCTCGCCCTCACCCTTGCCCTTCTCCCCCGCCGCAAGGAGGCGTAGGATGAAACCGACTCGCTGGAAGTACGAGGTACGAGGTACGAAGTACGAAGTGTGCGGAGCTGAGGATTCGCGCGTGCGTAATGCCATGGTTCGGCGAAGATTCACCATCCGTGCAATGGCAGATGTTCAGCCTTGTCCCGAGAAACACCCGCCGTGATGCTATCAGCCCCACGACTGTGTGGATTTGGTCGCCACGTACCGTTCCGGCTCTGCTTCCTCTCATTCCACCCGCACAACTTTGCTGTGTCTATTTCCTTCACTTCGTACTTCCGTCTCGCTTGCCACGCACACCCGCACTGCTTCATCACATCTCCCATCACTCCCGTACTTCCCGACGCATTGCTTCCGCCTACCCCGCCCGTCACTCCACAGCTTTGCTACTTCGTACTTCGTACTTCGTACCTCGTACTTGACCTCCCCCTCGTCTCCCCGCGACAAAGTCACCGCTTAGCACCGAGCATTTTATTCTCTCGGAACGGTTACCTTGAGCCATTCTTCGATGAGTTTGGCACCGAGCTGAACCTGCTCTTGGCGGTGCTGCATGGTTTCGCGAGTCATTGCCTGCATCGCGTCCATATCGTAGAGCACCGCCCCGGGGACACGGGCACATGCGGGGTCAATGTTGCGCGGCACGGACAGATCGATGAGGAAAAGGGGCTTTTTGTCGCGGGCGGCACAGGCGCGTTCCACGACCGGACGCGAAACCACATAGACGGGAGCGGAAGTGGACACGATGACGATATCGATACGCTCGAGGTAAGGAATCCAATCGGAGAAACGGATGACCGAGCCGCCCACGGAAGCCGCGAGCTGACATGCCCGGTCGTAGGAGCGATTGGCGACAAAAATGCTTTGGGCACCGCGAGAACGCAAACTTTGGGCAGTAGAGCGCGCCACATCACCCGCACCCACGATGAGCACACTCGCACCGGCGAGGCTACCGAGTATTTGCCGCGCAAGGGCGACAGCTGCCGCACCGACCGAGGTCGGTCCCGCCGTAATACGGGTGAGACTGCGCACTTTTTTTGCCGCAGAAAAGGCGGCTTGGAAGAAGCGGTGGGAGAGGTGACCGGCTGAACCGACTTGGCAGGCAGTGCGGTAAGCGACCTTCAGCTGTCCGAATATCTCTGTTTCGCCGATGACCATCGAGTCCAGCCCGGCAGCGACCATGGCGAGGTGGCGCAGTGCCTCCGTTTCGCGGTGCAGATAAAAGGTTTCATTCAGGGGCAAATGTTCCCCGAGCAGACGGTCGAGGAGTGCCTGCGCGGTTGACTCCGGGGCGGGCGAGGAAAAGTAGATTTCCGTGCGGTTGCAGGTGGAAAGCAGGACACATTCCTCCACCCCATCCACACCGCGCAGGGAACTCATCGTGTCTGCCAGCAAACGCGTCGGCACAGAAAGTCTCTCGCGCAGAGCGACCGGGGCGGTCCGGTGGTTCATCCCCAAGCAGCAGAAGACGGGAGAGGGAGCACTCATGCGTCGGACGTTGCCGCCCAGCGGCAGATTCCCTCGACGAGACTGGGAATGGTGTGCAATTCGGCTTCGATTTGAGGGGGCATCTCCAGCTGACGGAGCGTGGCACCGGTGACGGGTCCCATGCACGCGATGCTGCAGTGGGGGGGCAGGTGGAGTCCCATCTGCACGAAATGCGCGGCGGTGCCGGAGCTGGTGAAGGTGATGAGGTCCGTCCCCTCATCGAGCAGCTGTTGCGCGAAAGGCACATTTTCCGGGGCTATATCGTAGGCAATACATTCGTCCACGATGGCTTTTCGTTTTTCGAGCTCCCGGCGTACGACATCCCGCGCTTTTTGAGCATGCACCCACAGGACTGTGCAGTGGGCGAGCCCGCCAAAGTCTTCCGCCTTGCGGTCGAACTCGGCTATTAACTCCTCAGCCACAGCCTTCTGAGGCATCACGTCGACCATGAGCCCGCGCGCGCGCAACTGCTTGGCTGTACCCGGTCCGAGTGCCGCAATCCGGCAGCCGCCCAACTCGCGGATGTCCTCGTAAACCGTGAAAAAAGCATCAAAAAACTTATTCACCCCGTTCGGGCTGGTAAAGACGAGCCAGTCGTGATGTCGGCTATTGACCACGGCGGAGGCGAAAGCGCGTTTATTCGGCGGCGGCACAATGCGCAGGGTGGGTAGCTCCGCGACCTCCGCCCCCAAATCCCGCAGGGCGCGACTGAGAGGTCCGACCTGCTCGCGCGTACGAGTCACGACAATACGCTTTCCCGCCAAAGGCAAATGGCTGCGCCGGTCGAGCTCCGGGGACAGACGCACCACATCGCCGATCACGACGATGGACGGGGAACCCAGCTGAGCGGCTTCCGCCGCCTGCGCGAGAGAAGCGACCGTGCTCTGTACCGAAAGCTGGCGTGAGGTGGTAGCCCATTGGATAGCTGCCGCCGGAGTCTCCCCCGGAAGCCCCGCATTCTGCAGTGCCTGCATGGTGGCGGGCAGATGCGCCATCCCCATGAGCATCACCCGCGTTCCCGAGGCGGCGGCGATGGCGGATACGTCCGGCATCTCTCCCTTGCCCGGGGCGGTATGCCCGGTGAAGATGGTAAGTTGGGAACAGCAATCACGGTGGGTGACCGGAATGCCCGCGTACGCCGGACCCGCAATGGCGGAGCTTACCCCCGGTACCACCTCGAATGGCACGCCAGCGGCACGCAATGCCAAGGCTTCCTCCCCGCCGCGCCCGAACACAAAGGGGTCCCCCCCCTTGAGCCGCACCGTGCATTTGTACTTCTTCCCGCACTCGACGAGTAGGGCATTGATGTCCGACTGTGGCAGGGTATGCTTCTCCGCGCGTTTGCCTACATCGATGAACACGCAATCCGGGCGGCTCCAGCCGAGGAGGATGTGCGATACCAGCGCATCATACACCACGCAGTCAGCGCACTCTAAGAGCTCGCGCCCTCGCAGGGTCATCAATCCGGGGTCCCCGGGACCCGCACCCACGAGGTAAACACAGCCACTTGGTTTTCCATCGCTCATGCTGCCGACGGCGCATCTGTCGGAGCGTTTTTCTGCTGCGAGGTTCCCTTATTTGTCTGACCCGGGGCTGTCGGTGCGGCAGTCGATGTCACTGCGGAACCCTGCGAGGGTTGGGAGGGAGCGGGTGCTTCGGGGTCGGGCTGAGGATCAGGTTGAGGGGAAGGGGGAGGAGTCGGCTGGGGTTCGGGGGTGTTCGGTAGCGGGACCCCTTCATCGCTGGGTGGCAGGGTATTTGCCATGCTGTCTGCGCCGCCTATGGTACCCTGCCCGGGTGACTCTACCTTATCCGCCGCCTCACCCGCAGCTTCCCGTCCCATGCGGATAAGTTCCGACACTGTCACTAATTGAAAACCACGTGCCTTCAGCCCCTCCACCACACCCTCCACCGCCGCCAAGGTGGACGCGTGGATGTCGTGCAACAGGATGATGGAACCATTGTGCGCCCCACCGACAGCTCTTCTGATGACGACATTCACTCCCGGGTGTCTCCAGTCCACCGTGTCCACGTCCCAGAGCACGGATGGTGTGCCGTAACGAGCCATCAGCATTCCACCCAGCGTGCGATTGGTAGCCCCGTAGGGCGGACGCATGAGGGCGGGTTCGCTTCCGGTGGCTTCCCGGATGGCTGCTGCCGTGCGATCCATCTGCGAAATGACCTGCGCCTGACTCATCTTACTGAGATTGGGGTGATTCCACGAATGAGACGCAATTTCGTGACCTTCGGCAGCGGCGCGTGCAACAATGCCCTTGTTACGCACTACATTTTCCCCGAGGACGAAGAAAGTAGCTCGCACGTGGTGCCGTTTCAGAATGTCGAGCACCTTGGGGGTAACGCTCGCGCTCGGTCCATCATCGAAGGTAAGGGCCACGTAATTACCCGGTACACTCACCCGCGCAATGCGCCATCCGGGGGCTTGGGGAACAAAGTGCTCTGCGGGACGCGGCGGCGCGATTTCTTCCGGGTGGGAAACGGGAGGCGGGGTCGGTCGGGAAATCGGGCGAGGCACCGCCGTCTGCGGAGAGGGCTCCTCCGCCGGTTTCTCCGGCTGCTGGGTTGCCTGCTCCGTGGGCTGCTCACCTCCCTCAGGCTTCGTGTCGTGCTTCTTCGTATGCCGACACCCTATCCCCAGCAAAACAAATAAGGCGATAATGACTGCGTATTTTTTCATGTCATTTCTGTAAACATAAAAGATTATACCCCCCTTACACCCTTTTCGCAAGCCTATATCTACATTTAACACGAGAAAATTTAAGAAAAATGAAAGAATTTGAAGCGTAACCTTATCTGCTCCGATGAGATTAAACGCTTAGAGCGGCGCGATGGCTTTGCTGCAGGAAGACACGGGGGCGATTAAGTACGAGGTACGAAGCACGAAGTACGAAGTGAAGGAGTTAGGCGCAACAGGGTTACGCAGAGGAGTTGGAAGGAGGCAAAGCCGGAACGACGCGAGGGGAATAAATCAAGGCACCCGTGAGGTTGAAGCCTCCTTGGCACGCAGAGCGTCTGTAGCCCGCATGGAGATTAGTATCGCGGCGTTTTTCGAGAATTTTATTGGGATGGGTGTGGTGCCGGATAATAAGTGGAATACATTCCCGCCGCCGGAGAGGTCTGCTCCTTTCCATGGAATCAAGACTTGCGCTCTCTGTTTGCTGTTGTACACAGAGCGAAAAATAGTTAGAGCTGTATTTAGGTTGTGTATCTCTTTTCAAAAGAGATGTCAAGTGTGAAGCTTCCTAAGGCACAAACAATCTGACACGTATGACAGGTGATATTGCGGAGAAATCGGGCATGTTTCCTATGGATTGCGAAACCTTGATTCATGCCATTCTTTTATTTCCAAATTATTATGATTCCCTCGCCGCGCATCGTATTTGAAATGAGATACACTCTGCCCCGGTTAGACACGCGTCGTATGCAAAAGATTGAGATACAACAAAAAGAAAGGAAACGAATATATTTCGTGGAGTTTTTACGGATATTCTTGATTTTAACGGTCTTTTTGTTCCATTTGGGGTTGATTGATACGGAGATGAAAAAAAGCATTCTAGAGTTTTTCGGCACAAGTAAGTGGGACTTGGCGTTTGCCGTTCAGCCCTTTTTCATTATCGGGGGATTTTTCTTGTACGGCAGACTTGCCAAAGAGGAAACGGTCAACGTGTTTTCCGGCATAGGCAAATTATGGATGCGACTTATGCCGGGGATTATCTTCTGCTTCACACTACTCGTGATATTGGGAGTGAGGGATTGGTGGCAATTCCCGTTTTGCTTTTTCCCGTCCGCAGATTACGGGCTTCCAGGAGGCTTAGTAGGGTGCTCGGACTGGTTCGTTGGGGTGTATTTTGCGACGTGCTGCCTCTTTACAGCTTTGTTTGCGGCATCGCGACAAAGTGCGTGGATTCCGATATGCATACTCATGCTAGTTTGTTGGTGTACACAGATGTACATCAAACCAAACTCAGGTCTAATGTCCGGCGGTCTGTATTATGGCATTCTGACGCCGCGATTTGCGACAGCAATGTGTTGCATGGGGTTAGGAATGGTGGCGGGGTATCTGAGTGCGCATTGGACACCGCGAGTAAGCGTCTTCCTGCGTTTAGTCGCCACGGGAGTCGAGGGTCTCGCTCTCTTTATGCTCTTCAACTTTATGTACCGCACATCCTTGGTGCACTACCGCTTTATCGCGGTGCATCTCGCCACAGCTGCGCTCCTGATATCGGCAGCACATGGCTGGGGCTACATTTCTGCTTTTCTGAATCGCTTCAGCGGTGTCATGTATGTGTCGCGCTATACCTATTCGCTATTGTTAATTCAGGGAATGCTGGTAGTTTATTTCCGTGTCAACCACAACTTCGGGATGGATGCCCATGTTTGTTCGCTCATCATCCTTTGCGCGTCTGTCCCTCTTATTCTCATTGAGTACCATATCATTGAGAAATGGCTCACGCCTGCGATTAAAAGGAGACTAACCCCGAGCAAATGACACAGCTAACGTCAAACAAATTCTAAATCGCGACGAACGAGGTGAGTGTGTTGCCGTAATATCCAGATTATCAATCATCCGAAACTAGGTTTTCTCTCTGCGCCTGTACCGAGAGGCACTTTCGTCTTGAGGACAGATGTGATCGTGATTCGTCCCTGCGGCAGAGAAGAGGACTTTGCACCGAAAAAAAATTCAAAATTTTTTGAACAGAAGGATGAGCCACGGTGTCCCCCCTTCTGAGACGACTTGGAAACACCTGTCCCCCTTATGGAACGAAATGCACCAGAAACCGGCGCGGGCGATGAGGCGTCGGAGCTTGCATGCCTCCTGCGTACTCTGCTTGTGGAGCCTACTCCGGAAGCGCAGTTTGAGGAACGTTTCCTCGCTGACTTTCGCGAGCGCGTGGAGCGCGAGGCTGTCTGCCGCAGCGCGCGCAGTGTTCTCTGGGAGCATGTGTGCATGTTTATGGGGAACGTAGGGGTGCGACGCATTGCGCTGGGTGCTTCTACCTTTGGCTTGGGTGCTTTGTGCGTAGGGGTACTCGCTTGGCGGTTTTCCGGTCCGGTGCAGCAACATGTACACACGGAACTCTGCGAGTTGGAAGCCCGTGCCAATACATTGCAGCCGGGGATTTCTCACCATGTGACGAGTATGGCTGTCGGTCCCCGCAGATTGCGTAACGACGAAAAGAAGGTGGTCATTTTGGCAGACGAAGATGATGAGACGCCATTTTACGGGATTGGACCGAGTGGCGTGTCTACTTCCATCCGGCGAAACTTCAGCAACGATTCGCTGACCACGCCGATATCGGCGGAAGACGTCGGCGAATTCTTCCGCTTCAGATAAAACAGCCGGATGCGACCCGAGAGGATTGGCGACCCGGAGTCGGTGCGGTAGCCTTGGCGAGGGGAAACCCGGGGATGATTAGGCACGATGCACGAAGTACATTGTGAAGCGGCGCGGGTATGCGTGGCGCGTGTCTCCGTTGCGGGCTTAGAGTTCGTAGTAAGTATACCCGGCGAGTCCGTCTCTGTAAGCCTGCAGAGCATCGCGGCGTTGAGCGGGGGAGATACGACCCTGTTCCACGGCTGACTCTGCCAGTTCACGGAAGCGACGCACGAGCTCCTTGGCATCGTACTTTACGTAGGAAAGTACATCGGCTACGCAGTCTCCTTCTTCCTCCCCGGTGAACACCGGATGCCCGTTTTCCAAGTGTACGCTCACCACATTAGTGTCGCCCAAAAGGTTGTGGATATCGCCGAGTGTTTCCTGGTAAGCTCCCACGAGGAACACCGCCACGTAATACTGCTCATCCCCTTCCACCTCATGCAGCGGCAGGGATGCCGCAACATCTTCCCTGTCAATATAATGAGCCACCCTTCCGTCGCAATCACACGTGATGTCCACGAGGACACTTTTTTGGGTGGGGCGTTCGCAGAGGCGTTGGATGGGCATCACGGGGAAGAGCTGGTCGATAGCCCATGAGTCCGGCAAACTTTGAAAGAGCGAAAAGTTGGCGTAATAAAAGTCCACCATACTGTCCGAAACTTCCTTGAGGTCTTCGGGGATTTCGCTCATTTCCGCGATGCGGCGCGCTATGAGCTCCATAATATGCCAGTAAATAGCTTCGCCGATACCGCGCTCGCGTAAACTCACATTGCCGTACGCGAACTGCATACGGAGCGTCTCCCGGTAATAGTTCGCGTCATTGTAGCACTCCTGAATGTTTTTACGCGTCAGCATGCGGTATGTTTCATCCAGAGCTTGGAGCACCTCGCTCGCGTTGTCCGGTAGCTTTGGCAGCCCCATGCCATATCCGCTTGAGCTTGTTACATCCAAGATATTGAACACCAAAACCGAATGATATGCTGAAATCGCCCGTCCGGACTCCGTAACCAGCGTGGGGTGAGCCACGCCACTGCGCGAGCACATTTCGCCCACAATTTCAACGACATCTCGCGCGTACTCCTCCACCGTGTAGTTACAAGATGAGTGGAAGTTGGTCTGCGAACCATCGTAGTCAACCGCCAGTCCCCCACCCATATCCAGAGTGCCCATCGGTGCTCCCTCGCGCACGAGGTCAATGTAGATGCGGCAGGCCTCCGAAAGTCCTTCACGAATGACGGATATGTTGGGTATCTGAGAACCTTGATGATAGTGTAAGAGTTTCAGGCAGTGCAGTTTATTGACGTCTTTGAGATGATCGACCGCGTCGATGACTTGGGCGGGGTTCAGTCCGAAAACAGAATTATCACCGGCAGATTCGCGCCAGTGTCCGGAACCCTTGGCAGCGAGTCGGACGCGTATACCCAAATTGGGCTCGATCCCCAGCTTCTCCGCGCGCCGCAATATCGCCGGTAGCTCGTTGGGCATCTCCAAAATCAGGTAGATGTTGAGTCCCATTCGCTGCCCCATGAGGGCTAAGTCAATAAACTCGTCATCCTTGTACCCGTTGCACATCAGGAACGCCTCCGAGTCTTGCATATAAGCCATAGCGGCAATCAACTCCGGCTTAGAACCCGCTTCCAGTCCATAGTGATAGCGTGCCCCGTACGATACAATTTCTTCGACGATGTGGCACTGCTGGTTCACTTTGATGGGGTAGACCCCACGGTATACTCCCTGATAGCCGACTTTGCGAATAGCCTCGGCAAAACTCTTGTTGAGCTCGTCCAAGCGCGCCCGCAACAAATCACGAAAACGCAGCAAAATGGGTGCCGCTGTGCCACGTTCCGCCAGTTCCCGCATGATGCTCACTAAGCTGATGTGTTTCGCCTCACCCGTGCTGTCGACGAGCCGCACCGTCGCTTCTCCGTTTTTTGACACGGCAAAAAAACCGTTACTCCAATCCGGCACACAATACAATTCCGCAGAGTCGGCGGCGGACCAGTTCTTCACTTTCCGCCGAATCGGTTGGTTCCTTCGGTGGGGCATGCGGCAATATATACCACGACTGACCCATTCATGCAAGCTTAACCACAGACGTCACCCCAAAACCCCACACCCGTCCCAATAGAATTCTCGAAAAGCACTACGAGGCTAATCCCCATGCGGGTTGCAGGCACTCTGCATACCAAGGGGGCCTCAACCTCACGGGTGCATGGATTTAGTTTCCACACGTCGCTTTTGCTTTGCCTCCTCCCGCCATACCCGCGCGACTTCGTTGCGCCTAACTCCTTCACTTCGTACTTCGCACCTCGTACTTGATCCCCTCCCCGCCTCCCTGCGTCAAAGTTATCGCCCACCATTGAGCCTTTAATTTACTCGGGACAGGTGGGTGCGGGGGTCGTACTTCTTGTGGTTGATTTTTCTTGCGTCCTACGCGAAACTCGTGTAAGATGTGCCCGGCAAGCACGGGTAGCTCAGAGGTAGAGCAGCTGCTTTACACGCAGTCGGTCAGGGGTTCGACTCCCTTCCCGTGTATTGGACGGTGCGCAACAGAACCTCGTTCCACCGTAGAGCGTTTTCCCCGGGGTCGGGTTGTGACTCCGACGGGGAGGGCAGGGATAACATGACGAGCTACATCAGCAATGAGGAGCACTATACGCGTGTGATTAAGCGCATGGCGGGCGTGAAGCGCGTGCTTTGGATCGGTACGGCAGACTTGAAGGATGTGTACATGCAGGGCGGACGACCGTTGTTGGGACTGCTGGCGGAACTGTTGGAGCGCGGGGTGAACGTACGTCTGATACACGCAAAGGAGCCGGGGGCAAACTTTCGCGAAGACTTCGACCGTTATCCCGCCCTAATCAACACGCTGGAACGCATGCTCTGTCCCCGCGTGCACTTCAAGCTCATCATCTTTGATTTGGCAGCCGCTTACATCGGCTCAGCGAATCTTACCGGGGCAGGTCTGGGCGCAAAAAATGTACGGCGTCGTAACTTTGAAGCGGGTATCCTCACGACCGAAAAACAGCTCGTCGATGCCGCTGTCTCGCAGTTTGATTCCCTCTGGATGGGACAACCTTGTAAACTCTGCGCCCGCAAATCATATTGCGCCGATGGCGCACAGTGAGCGCATCGAATGGAACGAGAAAGAAGCACGAAGTAAAGGAGTTAGCTCCGTGTCGCGTGTTCCTTTACTTCGTACTTAATTCTCTCCCCGTCTCCCTGCGGCAAAGCCATCGCCCACCACTAAGCCTCTAATTTACTTGGGACAGATGTGGTGGGGGATGTAGCTGAGATGCTTATTTTGCGCTTGACTTGCGGGGAGAGTGGGTCGAAAATGTGAACGTGATGATGCAAAAGGTTTTCGTGACAGCAGCTCTGCTGATGGCAGGTGTGGCAGCAGCGCAGGAGGAGTCCGCACCGACACCGCAAGTGCCTACTGAGCAGACCGTTCCGGAAGGGGGGGACGCGGAGGCAGTTCGTGAGACAAATCAAACGGGCAATGCTCTGCCCGGCGAAGATGCCGGGGTGGTGCGAGAAGACGCAGGACAACCTCCTGCGGAGCAGCCCCCTGTAGTGGCGCAGGAGCCGACCGGCGAGCGTGCGGACTCACCCGGGGAGCAGGGGAGTGAGAGTCAACCCGCCGCCGGAGAGCAGGGTGTAACAGCGGGTTCCGGGGATACAGTTGGTGAAGGTAAGCCCGAGGGTGAGGGTCAACCCTCTGCAGAAGAGCAGGGTGTGACGGCGGAGCCCGGGTGTGAAACCGGGGAGTGCGAGTCCGGATGTGCTTGCGGATGTCAAGCCGTAGGAGAGCGAGAAGCGGCGGAACCTGAGGGAGAATCGGATGAAGAGGAGCAGGGAAGCGAGGATCAACCCTCTGCGGAAGAGCAGGGAGCGATGGCGGAGCCCGGATGTGGAACCGGGGAGTGCGGACCCGGGTGTGCCTGCGGATGTCAAGCCGCAGGAGAACAAGGAGCGGAGGAGCCCGAGGGAGAAGCCGAAGAGAGCGAGCCCGGGCGCGAGAGTTTCGTCCCCGCAGGGGAGTCGAGCTCGGCTGAGGAACCTGAGGAAGAGCGCGGGGAAGAGCCGAGGCAAGACTTGTCGGCGGCGTATCGCGGCATTGTGAAGATAGAGGTAGCGAACCGGATGCCGGACTACAATGTACCGTGGAGGGCCGGACAATTCGGGCGCGGGACGGGGACGGGGTTCATGGTGGAGCCGGGAGTGTTCATGACAAATGCGCATGTCGTAGGAAATGCCGAGCGAATCAACGTATCGCCTTATGCCGACGCACGGAAAATCCCGGCAAAAGTCAAATTTGTGGCGCATGATGCGGACTTAGCCTTGGTGGAAGTGGAAGATGCGGGAGCATTCAAGGATGTGCCCTACTTGGAGTTCAGCACCGATATGCCTAAGCTGGAGGACAGCGTGCGAGCCATCGGCTACCCCATAGGCGGGAATCGTCTTTCGGTAACGCGAGGAATCGTGTCACGCATCGACACCATCCCGTACGCCCACACCCAGAATGAGTCACACCTCACCGTGCAGATTGATGCGGCGATCAACCCCGGCAACTCCGGGGGTCCCGTCCTGATGGGTGACAAGGTGGTGGGAGTGGCGTTCCAAGGACTCCGCGAGGCAAATTCCACCGGCTACATGATCCCCCTGCCGGTCATCAATCGCTTCCGAAAGGACGTGCAGGACGGACATTACGACTACTACGTGAAAATAGGGGCTCAATTTTTCCCGATGGAGAATCCGGCTATGCGCAAACACTACAAGCTGCCGGATGATGCCATGGGAGCTATTGTCGGGGAAGTGATACGGGGGAGCGGGGCGGACGGCAAGCTGCGGGTGGGAGATATTGTCTTGGCGGTCAATGGTTTGCCGGTGGATAGCTCGGCTATGATCGAGCTGGGCGGCGAGCGGGTCAAACTCGAGGAAATGGCAGAGCGGGCATTCAACGGAGATGTTCTTACGTTCAACATCATACGCAATGGAAAGGTCATGGAGGTGAAGGTGGCTCCCCGGAGAATTCCGGCAGCGGACATCATGGGCAACGAATTTGATGCCATGCCGCGATACGTCCACTTTGCCGGGCTTATCTTTCAACCCTTGCAGCGCGGTGTGATCGAAGCCCATCGTATGGATCCGGGCGACTTTGTCGTAGAGATGGACGAGTTTATCAATCGCGGTGGCTCGCTGAGCAAGGAGGATGTCGTGGTTCTTACCGACGTCCTAGCGGACGAGGTGAATGCGCGGTTCGATGACTCTGGCACCGGTATAGTGACCAAAGTCAACGGGCAGGAGGTGAAGGGGCTGCGCCATCTGCACGAGCTGTTGTACCCCAAAGACGGCAAACGCACGGGGGACTACACGACGATCGAGTTCAAGGACGCACCCCGCCCCTTTGTCATCGATAACGCAGTTCTGGATGCCTCTAACGAGCGCATCAGCGACAGCTACAATATCCCCGCCAATGCGCGACTCGATTAACCCACGTCCGTCATCATTTTGCTCCTATCCTTTGTCATGAAGAGACTTCGATATATAACACCGCTTATCTTGCTGCTCTCTGCACTGAGTTTGTGTAGCTGCAAACCGACACCGCGTACGGCGCGCGACCACGCCCGTCATGCGGCGCGGGGAACGGCATCACAGCAACACCAGACGGCGCAACAGACGGCACCCACCGCGCAGGATCCCAAGCAGCCCGGTGCGCGCAGCTGCTCGGCAGGTTTATTGGATGTGCACACCGCCTACCAAGAATATGAACCCGTACGCCCTTGGGAGAAGGGGACACAGCAAGATGTCCGCGCCATGGGTGTATACTTGGGGAAGGGGCAAGTGCTGGTTCCCGCCAAGGGGATGAGTCAAGCCACATTCGTGGAGATCTCACTTCCCGATATGTCGCGGACCGTGCCTGCCAAAGTACTGAAGGTCGATGATGACTTGGGGCTGGCTCTACTTACCGTACTGCACGAAGAAGATGCGGACATATTCAAGAACTTGCCCGTGCTGGAGGTAGGTGACCCCATCGGCATTGACGGCAGAGTCCGGTTGCATGCCCTCGTGCAAGGTGAAATCCCGGTGGACGTGGAGTTAGTGGCTGAAAGTGCCTCCCTGACCGCAGCCGGAGTTCCCCTGCTTACCATGCGTTCGCAGTCTCCTCTGCCTCACGGTATGAGTGTGGGGTTGCCAACCCTCAAGGATGGACGTCTGACGGGGCTGGTGATGAACTTCAATGCGGAGAGCCAGACAGTCGGTTTGCTCAACGCCGAGATGCTCCGCCGCTTCTTAGAGCAATCTCCGAACAATACCGGTGTGCCCGTGGTTGGGCTTTCCTTTGCCGGGTTGGATGATCCCGTCTTCTGTAAATACCTTAAATTGGACCCAAAACAGGGCGGTCTCTACGTGAGTGAGGTGGTGCCTTGGGGAGCCGGAGCCAAGGCGGGCATCCGTAAGGGAGATGTCCTCATCGGGATCGAAGGAATTCCCCTAGATAAACGCGGCAAATTTCACCACCCCATCTACGGCATGCTCGAGGCAAATATTCGTAGTCTCAAGCCGCAGGGGGAAACCATTACGCTGGACATATCGCGGAATGGTCACGTGTTGCATCTCTCCGTGCCGTTGAATCGTGATGCCATTGAAAAGGGTCCCTTCTGCTACGAAAGGGAGGGGACGCGCCCGCGCTATGCTATGTGGGGAGGAATGCTTTTCCAACCACTTACCGAAAACTACATAAGGGCACTGAAAAAGAGGGCTACCAACTTGCCCCTCAGTTTCATCCGTGCCAATGAGCAAAAAGAGGAGCTGCTCAAGAATGGTCGCCAAGAAGTTGTTGCCCTGACCCTAGTTATTCCCACCCCGGCTACCCTCGGCTACGAATCTCTTGGCTTCTGTGTCATCGATGCCGTGAACGGTACACCCGTCACCTCCTTCGCCCAATTTACCGAACTCTTGGACGCTGAAACCCCTGACGGTATCACCGAATTGGCAATCAGTCACGCCCCATACAAAATATACCTCGACCGCAAAACAGTCGAGATGTGTAATGAGCTCCTGCGCCACAACTCCATCCCCAAGTTGCGCAATCCCTGAGCTGCATCCCCACCTATTCTCCTGCGTCAAGCCTGTCCCAATAAAATTCTCAAAAAACGCTGCGATGCCAATCCTCATGCGGATTACAGATACTCTGTGTACCAAGGGGGCTCCAACATCACGGGTGTATTGATTTACTCCCTACACGTCGTTTCGGCTTTGCCTCCTTCCGATTCTCCTGCGCAACTCCGTTGCGCCTAACTTCTTCACTTCGTACTTCGTACTTCGTACCTCGTACTTGATCACCCCCGTGTCTTCCTGCCGCAAAGTCATCAACATCACGGGTGTATTGATTTACTCCCCACACGTCGTTTCGGCTTTGCCCCCTTCCGAATCCCCTGCGCAACCCCGTTGCGCCTAACTCCTTCACTTCGTACTTCGTACTTCGTACTTCGTACCTCGTACTTGATCACCCCCGTGTCTTCCTGCC
>CAYWNS010000040.1:0-17418 GCA_964459715.1 uncultured Akkermansia sp. | reverse complement strand
GGAAAACGAAGCACCGTCCCGTTGCTTTTCACCGTTCCCACTCTACAGCTTTGCCACTTCGTACTTCGTACCTCGTACCTCGTACTTCCTGTTGGTGTTTGTTTATGCTTGCAAATTTTGGGTAGGGACGTATAATCGTGGGCGTGAATGGGCTGAAGGAAGCAGCCGTGCGAGCCTACCGTGCCATGTGCACGGCGCGGGCGTTTGATACGAAGATTGCCGCCTTGTACAGGGCGGGAAAAATCTTCGGAGGGGTGTTTTTGGGGCGTGGACACGAAGCTATCGCCGCCTGCCAAGCGGTTTTTCTGGAAAAGGGGAGGGACGTATACAACCCCTTCATCCGCGAAATGGCGGGGAGGTGTGCATGGAGTGATGACGCCGTGTTGGAGGCAGCCCGGTGTTATTTCGGCAGTGTGCTTGGGTGCATGGGCGGGAAGGACGGCAATGTGCACTGGGGACAGCCGTTGCAGGGGAATCCCGCTCCGGTGTCGCATTTGGGAGCGATGCTCGGCGTGGTGGCGGGGTGGACGCTCGCCAAACGTTTTCGTGGAGAGCAGGGCTGCGTGGGTCTCGCCAACATCGGGGACGGCTGTACGTCGGTGGGCGCGGCGCATGAAGCCTGCAACCTCATTGCCGTCCAAAAGCTGCCCGTGGTCGTGGTGGTGAGCAACAACCGCTTCGCTTACTCCACCCCCAACGAGCAAGAATTTGCCTGCGACGACCTCGCGGACCGCGGGCGTGGCTACGGAATGCCCACGCACGCATGCGACGGCACGGACTTCATGCAGACGCTGCAGGTGATGAGGCAGGCTGTCACCGCCGCGCGAGCCGGGGAGGGACCGCAGTGGGTGGTGGCGACTACGTTGCGCATGTGCGGGCACGGGGAGCACGACGATGCCTCGTACATCCCCGCCGAGCTCAAGCAAGCCTACGCCGAGCGCGATCCAGTGGCTGTGGCGCGGTGTCAGCTCCTCGAACGGGGATGGCTCAGTGAGCGGGAGGATGAAGCACTGAATGAGGAGGTGCGGGAGGAGGTGCAGCGAGCTGTGGCACAGGCACAGCGGGAGCCGAGCCCCACCCCGCAGACTTTGGACTGGAGTGTCGTATCTTGGAAACCTGAATGGGCATGAGCGTGACGTACATAGACGCGCTGCACCGCGCCATGGAGGAGCTGCTGGAAGAAGACGAGCGGGTGTTTCTTTACGGTGAGGACATCGCGGGGGAATTCGGCGGGGCGTTCAAAGCTACGAAGGGATTGGCGGCTAAGTTCCCGGGGCGTGTGCTCAACACACCGATCTGTGAGGACGCGATCATGAGTGTGGCGATCGGGGCTGCCCTCGGCGGCATGAAACCCATCGTCGAAATGCAATTTGCCGACTTCGGGACGCTCGGGCTCAACCAGATGGGCAACAATGCCGGCGCGCACTTTTTCCGCACGGGGGTGCCGGTGAATATCACCATGCGGATGCCCTGTGGGGGTACTCCGGGCGGCGGTCCCTTCCACAGTCAGTCCGTGGAAGCCCTCTTTGCGCATTATCCGGGGGTGCACGTGTTCACGCCCGGCACGGTGGCGGATGCCTATTACATGCTGAAGCAGGCGGTGCAAATCCCCGACCCCGTGGTCTTCATGGAGCACAAGTATCTTTACCGCTCGCTCAAGGCGGAGAGTTGGGAGGAGTCCGAGCCCCTGCCCGTGGGTTGCGCCCGGATTGCCCGCGAGGGCGAGCACGCCACGGTGGTCACATTCTCCGCCATGGTGACGGAAACCCTGCAGGCGGCGGCGGATTTGGCTGCCGAGTCCGGCTATGAGCTCGAGGTGGTGGACCTTCGCAGCGTCAAGCCGCTGGATACCGACACCGTCTTGGCATCGGTCGCGCGCACCGGGCGGCTCCTCGTGGTGAGTGAAGATTTTCCGTGGGGAGGGGTTGCGGCAGAGGTGATGGCGCGTGTGACGGCGGAGGGGATGCACCTGCTGGATGCCCCGCCGCTGCGGCTCACCGCCAAGGAGAGTCCCATTCCCTACCATCCGGAGCTCTGGAAAGCGCACCGCCCGAACCCCGCGTCGATCGCGGAAGCCGCACGTTACCTCATTGCCCTTTAACAGCTATGCCACACGTACCTATACTCATGCCCCAGTTGGGTGAATCGATCACCGAGGCGACGGTGATGCACCTGCTCGTTCGCCCCGGTGACGCCGTGGAAGCGGACCAAGAAGTCATCGAGGTGGAAACCAATAAGGCGGTGATGGGTGTGACGACAGCCTGTGCCGGGACGCTCGTCAGCGTGGAGGTGACGGAGGGCGAGACGGTGCCCGTGGGGGCGGTGCTCGGCGTGGTGGAAGCGACGCCGGAAGAAATCGCACGCGCCGGGGCACAGGAGATGGACGATACGCCCCGGGAGAAGCCCCCGACCCCTGCCGCGCACGAGGGCAGCTCGGACGTGGTGTCCCGTCTGCGGGGTGGAGAGTACCGCGAGAAGGCGGCAGAGGCGCACGCTTCCGACCACGGGCTCCCGGTGCCCCTCGGGGTGCGCGGTGCCCATTATCTTTCCCCGCGCATCCGGGCTCGCATGGATGAATTGGGGATTACGGAAGCGGATATGGCGTATATCGTCGGTACCGGCGCGGGCGGGCGGATTACCATCAACGACTTCGAAAAGTTTCTGGAATATGTGGACGGCTGGCCCTCGCGGCACGTCAGCCCCATGCGTCGCAGTGTGGCAGACAGCATGCAGCGCACGTGGAGGCGACCCATCGCCGGGGCGGGGCGTCCCGTCTTCATGGGACCGATCATCATGCACCGCAAGAAGCACCCGCGCCGCCCGGGGTACACACTCTATTTTGTGCGGGCACTGGCATTGGCACTCGCGGAGGCACCGGAATGCGCCGGTTACATGGTGGGGGGGCGCATCCTGACCCCCAAGCGCATTGATTTGGGGGTGGCAGTGCAGGTGACAGACGGGGTGCTGGTGCCCGTGATGCGCGGTGTCAATGAGCATACGCTCGACGAATCGATCGATGAGTTCAACAAGATAGTGCAGCAAGCGCGCAATCGCCGGTTGGATGACGTGTACAAGGGCGGTGGTATCGCCACGGTCACCAACTTCGGCGGCTTCGGGCTGACTTTCGGCACGCCCATGCCGCTGCCCAGCGAGAGTCTCATCCTCGGCGTGGGGGCGGTGCAAAAGGTACCGGTCTGGAGCGATGAAGTGCAGTGTTTCATCCCCGTGGAACAAGCCAATATCTCTGCTTCCTTTGATCACCGCGTGGTGGACGGCGGGGACATCGGGCGGCTCATGCAGCGTATCGCGTTTTATCTGGAGCATCCGGAGCTGCTGTAACTTTGCGCGCGATGCCGGGTACGCTCCATGCACGTGAAATGACGCTCGGCTTGCTGGCCGGGGCAGGTGAGTTCCCGCGGATGGTCATTGAAGGGGCGAAGCGTGCCGGGGCGCGGGTGGTGTGCGCCGGATTTCGCGGGGCTGTGCGACGGGATGTGCCGCCCCTCTGTGACGCGTTTCGCCGCTTCCGTGTGGGTGCCGTGGATGCTCCGAGTCAGTTTTTCCGCGAGCAGGGAGTGACGCATGTAATGCTCGCCGGGCAGATTAAACCTGCCCGCATTTACACGATGTGGCCGGACGCTACGGCGCGCCGCCTGCTCGCCTCCATGGACCGCCGCAACGCGCACACCATCTTCGGGGCAGCGTGCCGCTTGGCGCAGGAGCGGGGTTGGACGGTGCTGCCCTCCACCACCTTCTTGGAAGCTGCCCTCGCCCAACCCGGGCACTTGGCGGGTCCCGTTCCCACCCCCGCGCAAGAACGGGAAGCCCTCTTTGGGCTCGAGCTTGCTCGCCGGATTGCCGGTCTGGATATTGGTCAGAGTTTGATTGTGTGCGGAGACCGGGTGGTATGCGCGGAGGCGTACAAGGGCACCAACGAATGCATCCGCGAGGGTGCCGGTTCCCCGGAGCACCCCCACACGCTCTGCAAAGTCAGCAAGCCCGGGCACGATATGCGCTTCGATGTCCCGTGCATCGGCGTGGATACCATCCGCCGCTGCCTGCGCTACCACGTGAACCACATCGCCCTGCAGGCGCACAGTACCATCATTTTTCAGCGTGAGCAGGTGCTGCGTCTGTGTAACGAACACGGGATCACCCTACACGCCGTCGAGCTGCCCTCCTACACCGAGGAACCCCTGCCGCGTTTCGCCGACGATGACGCGCACGCCCTTTACTTGGCTCGACGCCTTGCCGACCTCGGCATCGGACAGAGCGCGGTCGTCTGCGAAGGGGTGGTCATCGCGGTCGAGGACCCCGCCGGTCTCGCCAAATGTCTTCGACGTGCCGGGCGTTACATGAAGCGCATCCGTTTCATCTGCCTCGTCAACTGGCTCTGCCGCCTCCTCCTCCGTCAACCCTCGTCTCCTCCGGCACCCATTCGCCTCGCCACCCTCCGCCCGCTCTCCGATGCCGATCGAAAACTGGCGAGACGGTATGGAATTCGGTGGTGACATCACAGTAAGTATCGTTTATTGACTGACAATTTAGTATGCAAGACTATGTGAACACCTTTCCGTCGTGGAATCCTGAACTTTTCCTCAGTCACAACTTGGGGAGTTCTTTCAAAAACGAATCTCAGAGGGCGAGAGTAAGGACAGAGACGTGGGTGAGGGACAACATGTATTGTCCCATGTGCGGCAATTCCTCAATATGCGGCTACCCGCCGAATAAACCCGTGGCAGATTTCTTTTGTTCTAAATGCCGGGAGACTTTCGAACTCAAGAGTCTGCAAAGTAATTCTCTTGAGCTGCCGCGTATGATTACAGATGGGGCTCTCAAAACAATGCAGGCACGTCTGCGCTCAGACGATAATCCACACCTTTTTCTCTTGGTGCACAGGGATGATGCCATCACAAACCTTTTCTTCACTCCCAAATTTTATTTCTCTCTGTCGATCATTAAACCGCGAAAACCTCTGAAGCCCTCCGCTAGGAGAGCCGGTTGGCAAGGTTGCAGTATTTTGTACGATGCCATTCCTGAGATTGGGAAAATCCCCATTGTAAAATGTGGTCGTCCCTTCTCGTTCGCGCAGGTAGGTGCCCTAGTTGATCGTAGCAGGCTACTGCAAATAGGGCATCTCAATGCCCGTGGTTGGTTATTAGATGTCCAGCGATGCGTCGATCTTGTCCCAAAGGACGTCTTCAGCTTGGAGGATATCTACCGGTATGCTGACCGCCTCGGGGAAATGCATCCTGAAAATCGTCACATCTTCGCCAAGATACGTCAGCAACTACAAATTCTGAGAGATCGCGGGTTGATCGAGTTTATTTCTCCGGGAAAATACCGGAAGCGGTACACTTAACCAATCCGGGGTTATTTGCTGATCACCGGCAGAGAGTGCCCGTGCGGCGAGAAAATCACCACGCGTGCTTCTTGTTGGCATCACCCTCGCAAGACGGACGGGGAATCTGTGACGAGCTGTGGCATCACACGCGCACCGCTTCCCGGCTTCGCATACTTCGTACTTCGTATCTCGTACTTCTTGTTGGCATCACCCTCGTAAGACGGATGGGGAACCTGTGACGAGCTGTGGCATCACACGCGCACCGCTTCCCGGCTTCGCATACTTCGTACTTCGTACTTCGTACCTCGTACTTGATCACCCCCGTGTTGCCACGCGACGAAGTCATCGCTCCACTCTGAGTGTTGAATTTATTTGGGACAGGTTTGGTCCTTCTTTCCTTTGGTGTTGCATGGGGGGGCACTTGGGGGTATATTTGAGGGCAACGAGTATGAAGACACAGCGATATACACCGATAGCGGCGACATTTTACAAGGGGGTACGGGACAGGTTGGCGGCGCGGCTCCCGGAGGAGAGTTTGGTGGTAGTGCACGCCAATGACATTTACCCGACGAATGCCGATGGGACCCTGCCGCATCATCAGAACGCCGATCTGCACTATTTGACCGGCATCGACCAAGAGGAGACGGTACTGCTCATGCGCGTGGGGAAGGGGGGAGAGCACAGCGATACGCTGCTGCTGAGAGAGACGAATGAAAATATCATCATCTGGGAAGGAGCAAGGCTTACGCAACAGGAAGCCACAGAGATTTCCGGCATAGCGGATGTGCGGTGGACGAAGGAGTACCTGCCTCTGTTAACCCAAGCGATGCAGACCGTCAAACACGTTTATTGGGAGCGGGATAACCATCCACGGCGGCTCACGTACGTACAGACACGCAACGAGCGCATGGCTCAGGCGTTTTTGTGCGCCTATCCGGACATGCCGCTGCGTAGCCTTTACCCCATCTTATCGGAAATGCGCCTCGTGAAGGGGGAGGAGGAGATCGCGCAGATACGGGAGGCGTGCCGAATCACCGGTGAGGGATTCGCGGCCATGCTCCCGCGCGTGGAACCGGGGATGGGGGAATGGGAGCTGGAAGCCCTGTTGAGCTGCGAGTACACCCGCCGCCGCTCGCGTAAGTTTTCGTTCTCGCCCATTATCGCTTCAGGGGCGGATACCTGCGTGCTCCACTACATCAGCAACCACAAAGTTTGTGCCGCAGGCGAGCTCATCCTCTTTGATATCGGGGCAGAATACGGAGGTTACGCCGGGGACATGAGTCGCACGATCCCTGCCAACGGCAAGTTTTCCCCGCGCCAACGCGCCGTGTACGAGGCGGTGCTCGCGGTGCATCGCTATGCGGCGTCCATCATGCTGCCCGGTGTCCGCAAAAGCGACTACGAGCGGCGTGTCCGTGTGCGCATGGCGGAGGAGCTGGTCAAGCTCGGGTTACTCACCGAGCAGCAGGTGCGGGCGGAGGCTCATGACCCCCGCTGTGTGCGTCAGTATTACATGCACGGCGCGTCGCATTCCCTCGGGCTGGATGTGCACGATGTCTGCCCACCGGACCCCGTCTTCGCGGTCGGGCAGGTCTGGACGATTGAGCCGGGGATATACATCGCCGCAGAAAAATTGGGTGTTCGCATCGAGACGGATGTGCTCATCCGGGAGAATGGAGTGGAGGACCTCATTCCGAGCGCACCCCTCGAAGCAGATGACATCGAGCGACTCATGGCGGGGAGGACAGCGCGGGTAAGTGCCTTAGTTGATCGTTGCAGGCAAGAGGGGCAGCTCAATGCCCGTGGCTGGTTGTTAGAAGTTTGGCGATGCGTCGATCTTATCCCGAAGGACGTCTTCAGCTTGGAGGATATCTACCGGTATGCTGACTACCTCGGGGAAATGTATCCTAACAATCACCACATCCACGACAAGATACGTCAGGAACTACAAATTTTGAGAGATATCGGTTTGATTGAGTTTATCACTCCGGGGAAATACCGGAAGCTGTAACACTTGATCAATCCGGGGTTATTTGCTGATCACCGGCAGAGAGTGCCTGCGCGGCGGGGAAATTACCTCACGTACTTCTCGTTGGTATCGCCCCCGTAAGACGGACGGGGAGCCTGTGTTGAGCTGTGGTACCACACACGCATCGCTTTGCCGCGTGGCGAAGTTATCGCTCTGCTTTGAGTATTTAATTTATTTGGGACCACACCTGTCCCGATAAAATTCTCGAAAAACGCCGCCATGCTAATCCCCATGCGGGTTGCGGACGCTCTGTGTACCAAGGGGGGCTTCAACCTTACGGGCGCATGGATTTATTCCCCTCGCGTCGTTTCGGCTTTGCCTCCCTCCAACTCCCCTGCGCAACCCCGTTGCGCCTAACTCCTTCACTTCGTACTTCGTACCTCGCCTGCCACACGTACCGGCACCGCTTCACCACATCTCCCATTACTTCCGTACCTCCCCGCACACCACCGTTGTCCACCACGCACCTCTCTCCACAGCTTTGCCACTTCGTACTTCGTACCTCGTACTTCGTACTTAATCACCCCCGTTTCTTCCTGCCTCAAAGTCATCGCCCACCACGAAGTTCGCACTTTTCTTGAGACGGCTGTGATTTTTTTGGGGACAGATGTGAATTTTGGCTTGTCAAGGGGGGGAAAGGGGGTATAATGACGCCCGGTTCAGAGCTTCGAGCTGTAGCGCAGTCTGGTAGCGCGCTTCGTTCGGGACGAAGAGGCCGCAGGTTCGAATCCTGTCAGCTCGACTTGAAGAGAACCTGAACAACGTTCAAATTGGGACGGATGGAAATGGAGGGGCGGGTTGCGTGGCATGAGATAACGCAACACAGAGAGCGGAGCACCCCACGGCACACACACCTCCTATACGTCTACCCAAGTACAACCAAAAGACAACCTGAAATTCGTATACCAGCTATGTCCGGTCACAACAAATGGTCAAAGATCAAATTTACCAAAGCGGCGGCAGATGCCAAAAAAGGCAAGGTATTTGCGCGCTACTCGCATGAGATAACCCTTGCCGCGAAGAGCGGGGGAGGGGATATAGACACGAATCCGCGATTACGCGCCGCCATAGAAGGGGCGAAAGCGGTGTCCATGCCCAAAGATAATATCGACCGTGCCATCAAGAAAGGGACGGGCGAGTTGCAGGGCGCGACCATTCAGGAAGTGACGTATGAGGGCTACGGTCCGGCGGGTACGGCACTCATCGTCGAGGTGGCAACCGATAACACGAACCGTTGCTCCTCCGAAATCCGCACGATATTTTCCCGCAATGGGGGGAACATGGGAACGCCGGGGTCGGTGTCCTATCAATTTGATCGCAGGGGAGAGGTGCGGATCGTGGATACGGCGTTGGATGAGGACACGGCGATGGAGCTGGCATTGGACTGCGGGGCGGATGACGTGGAGGCGGGGGAAAATGAGGGAGAGTGGGTGTTTACCTGCGCGCCCACCGACATGCAGGCATTGCAGGAGGCATTGAGTGCCGCCGGAAAGAACGTGACGGGCATCAAGCTCATCTCGGTAGCGCAAAACGTCACGGAGATCACGGATGTCGAAACCGCGCAGAAGGTGATGCGCCTCTTTGAACTGTTGGATGACTACGATGACACGATGAACGTATTCACCAACTTTGAAATCCCGGAAGCTATTTTGGAGCAGCTTTCCTGATCGCGGTAAAAGCTTAAGCCGCACCGCTCTTTGTGTAATACGCGAGAAATGATGAATACGGAAAACCCCGTACCGCAAAAAAACAGCAAACCGTGGCGGAAGCGTCCGGAGAGTACAGAAGACCCCGGCGATGGCGGTCGAGGGGCGTCGCAGAACCAGCCGCGATTTCGGGAACACCAGGCACCTCGGGAGTCCGGCGCGGAGGCGCAGGTAGAGCAGCGTCCCGACTTCCGGTACCCGAAAAAGTACAACCCGAAGAATCGGCGGAGCAATCGGACGGAGTCGGGGGAGGCAACGTCCGCGCGCCGCTACGTGCCGGTCGGTGACCCGCAGGAGATCACAGGTTTGCTGGAGATTACGCCGAAGGGGTTCGGGTTTATCCGGACGGAAGAGAATAATTGGGCGACCTCGGAGGACGCGGTTTACGTACCGATAGAGGTGATAGCTCAACATCATTTGCGCCCCTACGTCATGGTAACGGGAATGGCGCAAAAATATGAGCGTGGACACCAGCTGATTTCAGTGACGGACGTGAACGGTCTGCCGCCGGAGCAAGCCGCGAAGCTTCCCCATTTCGGTGACCTCAAGGCAGTTAATCCGACGGAGCGCATCGCGTTCGAAACAGACGCGGAACGTTATACCACGCGCACGTTGGACCTTGTCGCGCCTGTCGCGCGCGGACAGCGCGGGCTCATCGTTGCTCCGCCGCGCACCGGCAAGACGACCCTGCTCATGCACATCTCGGAGGCCATACTCGAAAAATATCGCGGGGAGATAGACTTGATGGTACTGCTCATTGATGAGCGACCGGAAGAGGTGACCGAGTTCCGTCGTGCCCTGCCCGGCGCGGAAATCTATGCCTCCAGCAACGACAGCAATGTCCGCGAACACTGCCGCATGGCGGAATCTTGTATTATTCGTGCCAAACGACTCGTGGAAGCCGGGCACCACGTGCTCATCGTGTTGGACTCCATCACCCGACTCGCGCGTGCCTACAACAACGTTGACCGTGGAAGCGGGCGCACCATGACAGGGGGAATTGATGCTAGAGCACTGGAGATGCCGCGTCGTCTTTTTGCCGCCGCCCGCAATACTCGCGAGGCAGGTTCTCTCACCATACTTGCCACAGCTCTCATCGAAACCAACAGCCGCATGGATGAACTGATCTTTCAGGAGTTCAAGGGCACCGGCAACATGGAGTTGGTACTCAACCGCCGCATTGCCGAAATGTACATCTACCCGGCTGTGGATATACTCAAGAGTGGGACGCGACGTGAGGAACTCATCCTGCCCGCGTGGATGCTCGAAAAGATCGGACTTATCCGCCGCGCGCTTGCCGGTCACAAGCCGCCGGAGGCGATGGAGCGTCTTCTCTATTTCATGAAGCGGTGCCCATCGAATGCCCGGCTGCTGGCAAATCTCAAGACCCGGTAGAACAGAGGAACGCGAAGAGAGCATGTGACGAGTAGCATAGGAGATGCGAGTGCGTAGTGAGCAGCGGCGTTGAGCGAATGGCGAACCTGTGTCGATCTGTGGCACCATGCATGAGTCGTTTCTTGGCTTTGCACACTTCGTACCTCGTACTTTCATTCCCCTGCGTTTGTACACGCGACAAAGCTACCGCCAACCACTGCCGTCAATTTTTTGGGCAGTTATGATTAATTTCGTGTTCCTGAGCGGGCGATCAGCCAGAGTACCGGGGCGAGGAGGAAGAAAGGCCAAGCGACCCAGAAGATACCGACAAAGAGGACGAGGAGGACGGCTAGGACAGCGACAAAGAGGATGATGGTACTCAAGCTGAGGTGGTGGGTAAGAATATGAAAGAAGGAGGGGTTGGCTGCTTCCTTTTCCTCTTTACTGAGGTTCACCGCTGTCAGCTTATGCCACGTGGAAGACTTACCTTCTTTCACCCAAGTATTGTCGTTGATGACCCCCTGATGGCGCAGCTTCAGAAGGTCGAAGCCGCTTACGGGACCGCCTTTTTCTTCGCCGGTGTCGTAGTAAAACTTACGGGACATAGTGGCGGGGCAGGGGAGCAATCACGCGTGAATCTGCGCACCGACAGCAGCCAAAGCGGCTTCGTGCACAGCTTCGGACAGAGTGGGATGCGCAAAGATCATGGCGTAGAAGTCCTCATCCGTCAGTTCAGAGGAGATAGCTAATTGGGGGAGGGAAACGAGTTCCGTCGCGCCCTCGCCCACAATGTGGGCACCGAGCAACTCGCCGTGCTCGGCACCGAAGAGCAGCTTGACGAAGCCATCCGTTTCCCCAGCGGCGACAGCCCTCCCGATAGCACGGAAGGGGAACTGCCCCACCTTGTAGGGAGTCCCGGCTTGTTTGAGCTCGCGCTCGCGCTTGCCCACCCCGGCAACTTGAGGGTGACAATACGTGCATCCCGGCACGAGGGAGGGTTTCTTCGGCTTGGCACCCGGCAGGAACATCCCCTCCACTGCCTGTACTGCTTCATAGCTCGCGGCATGCGCCAGCATAACGCCGCCGATGCAGTCGCCCGCCGCGTAAACCCCGGGCAGGTTCGTCTCGTAGTGGTCGTTGACGCAGATGAAGCCCCGGTCCGAGAGCTGCAGCCCCGGAGCTTCCGGCACCACGGGCACCACCCCGACCGCCACGAGGCATACATCCGCCTCCACGGTGACGTCCGGCTTTCCCGGGCGGGAGATGCTCGCCTGAACCCCGCTGTCCGTGCGGGTGACACTTTCCACCTTCGCACTGGTCAGGCAGGTGATGCCGCGTTTCTTAAACGCCCGCTCCATCTGCTTGCTCACGTCGTCATCTTCGTTGGGTAGGATACTCGGCAGGGCTTCCACGAGGGTAATCTTGGTGCCCATACAGCTGTACAGGTAAGAAAACTCGGAGCCGATGGCACCGCTGCCGATCACGAGCATGCTCTGCGGAATTTGTGGCAGGGAAAGAGCCTCTTTGCTGCCGATGATTTGCTTCCCATCTGACGGAAACGCCGGAATGCTACGCGTGCGCGCTCCGGTGGCAATGAGGATTTTCGGGGCTTCCAACCGGGACACGCTGCCGTCCGCCGCTGTTACCTCCACGATTCCGGGAGCGACCAAACGGGCTGTCCCTTCCACGCGCTCAATTCCATGCTTTTTGAAGAGGTACTCCACACCCGCGCACAGACGGTCACTCACCGCTTGCGCGCGTGCTACCACAGCGACCCAGTCCACCTCCACCCCCTGCGCCCGGATGCCCAGTGCAGCAGCGTCCTGCGACATCTTGCGGTACATTTCCGCGCTTTCCAGCAAAGCCTTGGTGGGAATACATCCCCAATTCAGGCACGTCCCACCCACGCGTTCCCTTTCCACACATACGACTTTCTTGCCCAATTGTGCCGCGCGGATTGCACCCACATACCCCGCCGGTCCGCCACCTATGATGATAAGGTCTGTCGTTGCCATAAGCTGAACATACCTGCACTTCCCCGGAATGTCAAGCAATCACACAGGTACTGAGAAAATAAAACGCCTAGCGGTGTGCGTTAGTTTTGTCGCGGGGAAACACGAAGGAAGCCAAGCACGACGACAACAAGAGGTACGAAGTAGCAAAGCCGGGAAGTGGCGAATGTGGCGGGCGGCAGGGGAACACGAAACGCAAGCGCAGATGCAAACGCACCGCTCCCGCGTCGCATTGGTTACAAATGCCCTCCCTCTCTCTTATTCGGCGGCGACTTCGACTTCTGCGCCGCTGCGGGTGCGGTAAGTATGGCAGTGGGGGCAAGCCGTATGACCCGGTACGGACGCACCGCATTTGGGACACTTGCCCAACCGGGGAGCTTTCCACGCTTGGGCTGCTAGGCGGGAGCGTTGCTTCATCTTAGATGTTCTGCGTTTTGGAGCTGCCATAGTCTGATATATGTTTGAACAGTTGAGGCGACGGATAAAGCGAACACCCTCACGGGGTGGGGTGCGTACTGATTCCGTCCAGCGCATCCCACACACTCCGCTCGCCCGCCGCGCCGCATTCTACACCCGACTCCGGGGTCTTGTCCAGCCCAAAATCTGTCCGAATATCATGAATTTCACATTCTAGGTTCGCGAGCTCGCATTTGGGGTAAGTCGGTAATTCGAGCAAGAGTTCTTCGCGCAGCTGTGCAGCCAAGTCGATTACCGCTGCATCGTCCGGCACTTCACGGTGCAGCACGACCTCGACGCGCAACGTGTATGGGAACACCCGCAAACACCGGACACAGCGCAAACTGAGCGGCACCCCCACGTTCCCTCTCGCCACAAGTTCTCGCCCGTCAAAAACCTGCACAAAGAGGTCATAATTCACGGCATCGACCCCACGTACATCCCCCTCTTCCGGCTCAAGCAGAGCTGCTCCTTCCACCGACCCGGCAATCTGTTTTCCGTCCTCCGGTATGTCCGCCAAATTGATGTTGATATGCGCCTTCACGCCCTCAAGCATACCGCACCACCCACCGAGTGTCAAGACTCAGCCAAATCACGTCCACATCTGTCCCAAATAGATTAAGCACTCAGAGCAGAGCGATAACTTCGTCGCGTGGCAACACGGAAATGATCAAGTACGAAGTACGAAGTGGTAGAGCTGGGGGGTACGCTTGCGTGATGCCGGAGTGAAGTGTGTGAAACTGCCGAGCTTCTCCGCGTCCCGTCATAACATATCGTCCTCTATATCTCCTTCTTTCCCGGCAGAGAGGACGAAGCGGCGAAGCAGGGCATGCTTCTTTTGATTCACTTGGTACGGCAGGAGGGTGGTGTGTTCTTGGGCTTCGAAGAAAGCCTTTGCTTTGTCGGGGTTGACCGTCGCGACGAGTTCTATGAAGCGACCGTCGCGATCGAGGTTAGATTCATTTGGGTGGGCGGCGAGGAGCGCGCGGAGCGCGGCTTCGTCCACACCGAGGGCATTGACGAGTTTTCGGATGCGGTCACTTTTGGCGTGGGCGACGTACTCGGCGATATATTCGCGGAAGGATTTGCCCGGCTGCAACTTGGCAGAGCCATTATCCAAGTCACGCAGGAAGATATCGCCGTATTTTTGTTCTTCTTGGCTGAGGGCGGCGAATTCGCGGTGCAAGTCGTTGCGGACTTTCTCTTTTTCTTCCGGGGAGACCGAATCATCATTCAGCACACGCAGGTACTTCTGAAAGCCGGAATTGAGCATATCGGCATCAATTTTCCCCGTGTCAATCTCTGTCAGGTAACCCTCCACCTCGTAAGGCACATCCTCCGGCTTATCCTGCTTTTCGCGCTGTTGAAAGAGCTCCTTGTAGCGTTTCGCCAGAATCAGGTACGTAGTTTCATCCAAGAGCGTATCCTCGTACACACGCTCCTCTGTCTCATAGCGTTGTTGTTCCCAAGTGAAGCCTTGGATTTTGCACGCCTCCAGAGCTTCCGTGAGCACCCGAAAGAGCTTCGCGAAACAGCCCCGAGCCCCCGAGTCCTCCGGCAGAGACATAAACGCCTCCACGCCCGCGTCCGCGAAGATGTCCTGAATTCGGAGGAACGTTTCATTTAAGCGACGCAGGTTTCCGGGGAGGTGATCCACAAAGAGTCCGGTCGGTTTATTGCCGGAGTAAAGGGCGACCGCTTCATCGATGTTCTTTTCCATCGTGAACGGTTTGCGGAAGTAGTAGATATTGCCGAAAGGCTTTTCCGGACCGAACAGGCGATTCGTGCGCGAAAACGCCTGAATCACCCTGTCGTACGTGAGACATTTGTCCAGATAGAGCGTATTGATCCACTTAGAATCGAAGCCGGTGAGCATCTGGTCCACCACCACGAGCAAGTCCAGTACCTTCTCCGGTTCGCGGGCGATATGCTTGTGCACCCCCTTGTGCGCGAGCCGGTAAGAGAGGTCTCTTTTGAAGGCGTTGTACGAGCTGAGCGCGTAATTTGTTCCGAACCATTCATTGTAATCACGGATGACCCGTGCCGTGTCCGCGTCCCGCCGGATACTCATCTCCGCGTCTGAGAGGTCGGTATAGACTTCATACAGGGCGGACACCTTCAATGACGGGAGCTCCTCACGGATGCGGTTATAGTATTCGATGGCTTCGGGGATGCTGCTCGTCGCTAAGATGGCGTGGAACTTGCCCCCGCGACTCAGGCGAAGCCGGTTTTCACGTATACAACTCACCACGGTCTCTTGATGCTCCCTGCGTCTGTACTGTCCGGACGGCAGCAGGTCTTCTATACCCTTCACCCACTCGCCGGTCTCATCCCTGTATCCCGCCATGGGTACTTCATCCGGGTCTGTGTAGTGGTAATAAATTTTCGCCTTGGCAGGATCCGCTAGAGCTTCCTTCTCTGTCGCCGCCTTAGCTTTGTCCAGCGCAACCGCTTTCCTCAAATCCTTTTTCTTGTACGTTGGCTCTTGGTGTACATCGAAACCCAGCACGTTTTTATCGCGTATGCCGTCCGCAATGCTGTAGCGATGCAGCTCATCGCCGAATACCTCCGCGAGGGTCAGCCCCTTCTTTTTGTTTTCCTCGAAGATGGGAGTTCCGGTGAAGCCGAAAAACAATGCTCTCGGCAGGGTATTTTTGATCGTGCAGAGCATATCACCGAACGTCGATCGGTGCGCCTCATCCACCACAAAAACGATGCGCTTTTTGTTGATCTTCTCCAAGTCAGCAGCCTTGGCTCCGTCCTCTCTCACGCGGCTCATCTTCTGGATGGATGTCACAATGAGCGTATCATCCGGTGCCTCACTCTTCAGTTTACCGATCAACACTTGGGTGTCCTCCGTGCCTTGAACTTCGACCTCGTCGCCCGCGAAATTTCGGTATTCGTTGAGCGACTGTGTACCGAGTTCCACACGATCCGTCAGGAACACCACCTTGTCGGCATCCCGCGAGACCGCGATGAGCTGCGCGGACTTAAAGCTCGTCATCGTCTTGCCGCTCCCCGTCGTGTGCCAAATGTACCCGCCGAGTTGCTTCCCCTCTTCCCAGTGGTGCTTTGCTACCCTGTCGGAAATGGCGTGTGCCGCGTAGTACTGGTAGCTGCGCATCACCTTCAGCACTCCGTCCGTGCGGTCCGCCACTGTATAGAAGCCGAGCAGTTGGTGCGCCATCGGAATCGAGAGCAGCTTATCCGTGATCTCCCGCCAGTCGTTGATGGGCTCGTTGTTGGGATCCGCCCAGTGAAAATAGTAGGCGGTGTTGAACTTTCCCCCGTTGCCGGGGTTCGCAAAGTACACCGTCTCCTCCGGCGTCATCGCCACAAATATCTGCACCAAGGAAAATAAACCGGTGAACACATCCTCGCGACTGTACCGCTCAATCTGGTTGTACGCCTGACTCACGGGTATCCCGCTCCGCTTCAGTTCGATGTGGAAAATGGGCATCCCGTTGATCAGCAGCATGATGTCTCCCCGCCGATCCCTCTGCTCCAGGCTCTTGCGGCGAAATTGCGGCTGCCGTACAATTTGGTAGCGGCTCCTCCCCGCCGCTATCTCCTGCCGATCGTAGATCTTCAGATAGACCTCCTTGCCGAAATTCTGCTTGTCCTCCGGATTATCCCGCCTGATAACCACTGTCTTCCCGTTGATGAACTCATTCAACCGGCAGGGTGTCCCCAGATAGCGAATCTTTTCGAGCAACTGCCCCATCTCTGTCTCCGTCAGCCGACACCCATTCAACTTCCCGCTCTGCTTGTTGTTTTCGTAGAGTATCTCTGCCCAGTTCTGTACCAAATCCTCCTCCGTCGGATACTCCAGCACCTCCGCCTCCCACCCCTTCTCCGGCAGTAACTCGCAAAACGCGTCCTCAAAGGCTTTCTCGTGGTCGTATTGTGTCATTTCTGTGTTTCTTCCTTTTTGCTCTGCTTCACACAAACATCTCCCTTAACAATGCCCGCTTAAGTGTCCTCTGCTTCTCGAGTTCCTTCTGCAGGAGCTCGATGAGTTTATCCAGCGTTTGAAAAAATTGACCGATGCGGGATTGCTCCTCTTCTTGAGGCACATAGATTGCCATCTCTGCCAACTCGTTTGTTTTAAGATTTCCGATGGCACCATTTCCCCCCGCAATGCATATATTCAAAAGATTCCGGAATCGCGGAGAACTCATATTCGCATTGAAAAAATATGGCTCTTTGGCAGACAAAAGCAGCATAAATCCTCCATGTACAGCCATGTCACTGCCTGTAATAACAGCATGCTTCCCCACAAGATGAGAAGAACCATTAGCCGCTGTAACCAATATGTCTCCTTTTTTCACGGTGTCGATATTTACAGCATCCGCGCGAACAAAAACATCATCGTTCCTGTAGCAGATGCTACCGTGTTCAATGTTAGAAGATCGCAAGACACGAACACCGCGTGGCACAACGTCAGATGGTTTATATGTTAATCCTCGCCTAAACTGGGCTAGGCATTTAATTATT
>CAYWNS010000039.1:0-17667 GCA_964459715.1 uncultured Akkermansia sp. | reverse complement strand
TGCACAACTTGCCGGTGGAACGGTGGAACTCCAGAAGCCTGCCGATGTCCACGTCTGCTACCCCATCCCCGTAGGTGAGCATGAACGGCTCGTTGCCGATGTATTGCCGCGCCCGCGCAATGCGCCCACCGGTCATGGTATCCTCCCCGGTGTAGAGCATGGATACCTTCCACGGCTCTGTGCGTGCTTTGTGCATCTCCACCGTGTTATGCTCCATATCCACCGTCAGGTCAGAGTACCTCTCATAATACGTTACAAAGAAATTCTTAATCACGTGCGACAGATACCCCGTCAAGATCACAAACTCATGAAACCCATAATAGGAGTACAACTTCATGATATGCCAGAGAATCGGATGTCCCCCGATCTGCACCATCGGCTTAGGTATCATCTGCGTCTCCTCCCCTAGTCTGGTACCGAGACCGCCTGCTAAAATAAGAACCTTCACGATATTATCCTTCGTTGTTAATGGGAACCTTGCCTTTGTTCTTCCAAGGCGTTTAGGGCGGCACTTACTGCCTGATCCATGTTGAGGTATTGGTACGTGCCGAGACGACCAAGGAAGTAAACGTTTGAGTGGGATCGGGCGAGTCCTGTGTATCGCTCGTACAGTGTAGTGTTGTCTACGGCAGGGATGGGGTAATAGGGTTCATTTTTGCCCGGTTCGTATGGGCAGGGGTATTCATACGAGATAGTGGTGTGGGGTGTCTTTTCGTCTAGATAGTACTTGTATTCCACGCTACGGGTGTAGTCGTAATTGCAGGGGTAGTTGATCTGCGGTCCCGACTGCGCGTATTCGCAAGGTAAACTACGAAAGACGAAGTTGAGACTGCGGTAGGGGAGACGTCCGTATTTGAAATCGAAAAACTCATCGATCGGTCCGGTGTAAAAGAGGCGGTCGTAGGTGATTCCTTCCCGAACCACCTTGAAATCCGTGTTGAGTTGTACTTCGATGAGCGGGTGGTCGATGATACGGTGCGCCATGGCGGTGTATCCCTCGGCAGGAATCGCTTGGTAGGTGTCGCGGAAGTAGCGGTCATCCCGTCCCACCCGCACCGGCACGCGTCCGCTCACTGAGGAATCCAGCTGTTCTGCCGTGAGTCCCCATTGCTTGGCAGTGTAGCTCGCGAAAACCTTCTCGTAGATAAAGTCCGCGAGGAGCTTCAAATCCGCGTCCTGTGTTTCGCGGAGCCGGAGGATGGGGACATCCGTGTTGAACCCAAAGGCATCGGTCAACTTCTCCTCCATGCGTACTGCCATCGTGCGGGGGAAGAGCGCGTGCAGCGAGTCCAAATTGAAGGGCACGGGCACTTCCGTGCCGTCCACCACAGCCTTCACGCGATACATGAAAGGATGCCAGTCCGTGAAGCGACTCAGATACTCCCACACCTGTTTGTTGCTCGTGTGGAAGACGTGCGGACCGTAGCGGTGCACCGTCACCCCAGTTTCGGCATCCTTCTCATCGTAGATGTTCCCGCCGATGTGGGAACGTTTGTCGATGACGAGCACCGGTTCGCGGAGCTGCGAGGCAATGCGCTCGGCAACCACCATGCCGCTCAGTCCGCAACCTACCACAAGGTTTTTGACGTGTTCACTCATGATCTAAAAGCGTCGGTGTTGTTCCCACTGCCACGCCGTGGCGAGGATAGCACGGACGTCGGTGTAACTCGGCTGCCAGCCGAGGATGCTGCGAGCGGCTGTGTTGTCGGCGAAAAGTCGTGCGGGGTCACCGGGACGACGCGCGGCGTGCTGCGTGGGGCAGGGTTTGGCGCATACTTCCTCTGCCGCCCGGATGAGTTCCAGCACACTCGTACCGCAGCCGGTACCGAGATTGATGCAGCCGGAGTACTCATCCAACTTTTCCAGTGCGAGACGGTGTGCATCCGCCAAATCCTCTACGTGAATGTAGTCTCGAACGCACGAGCCGTCCGGCGTGTCGTAGTCGGTGCCGAACACACGGATGTGGGGACGCTTACCGGCAATCGCCCGCAGCACGAGCGGGATGAGGTGTGTTTCCGGATCGTGGGCTTCGCCGAGATTTCCGTCCGCTGCGGCACCGGCGGCGTTGAAGTAGCGCAGGGAGATATGTTGCAGACCGTAAGCACGCTCGTAGTCCGAGAATATCTGCTCAATCATGAGCTTGCTGCGCCCGTAAGGATTAATAGGTGCCTGCGGGTGTTTCTCATCGATGGGCGTGTATTGCGGTTCACCGTAGGTGGCACAGGTGGAGGAGAAGACGATTCTCTTCACCCCGTGCCCCAGCATGGCATCCAGCAGATTGAGTGTGCCGACCACATTGTTGCGGTAATACTTTGCCGGGTTGGTAACACTCTCGCCCACGTAGGCAAAGGCGGCGAAATGCACCACGGCACCGATGTTGTATTTTTCAAAGACTTGTCTGAGACTCACCGGGTTCAGCAGGTCGGCGTGCTCAAACGCCGCCCGCTCGTCCACCGCTTCACGGTGCCCGTAGATGAGGTTGTCTGCCACCACCACATGATACCCGTGATCCAACAGATGCCGTACTGTGTGCGAGCCGATGTAGCCCGCACCGCCCATCACAAGTACATAGGGGGAATCATTCATGATTTCTGGGATAGAGAAAGACGTGGTTGCGCAACAATCATGGTTTCGAGAAGGATGCCCCAATCAACGGGGTTGAACACGGTGAATTCATACTCGGGCACCCACTGCTCGAGCATCGGCTTCAGTTCAAAGAAATCGGAGGGTTTATGGTAGATACTCAACAGGAGCACCGGTTTCTGTGTCCGTATCGTATGTTCGGCACCCTGCAGGAATTCGAGCTCTGCCCCTTCCAAATCGACCTTGATGAGTCCGACATCAATCTTGTTTTCTCGTACGAAGTTATCGAGGGTTACTGTCGGTACCTTCACCGTCCCATCCACGTACTTTATGTTGCCCACCTCGGTAAGGGACGAACATGACCCCTGCGCATGCATCTCCAGCTCTGTCTCTGAATTCCACAGTGCCTTTTGAACCGGAACGACTTTGGACAGATGATTGATTTCCAGCGTCTTCTTCAGGAGATCAAAATTTTGCGGGTTGGCTTCAAAGGAAAAAATTCTCTTGTCGGTGTAGTCTGACAGAACCAATGCGGAATCTCCGATGAAGCCACCGGCATCGATCATATCTTTCTTCCGTATACTTTCCTTGTCACGGACCAGCTTGATCCCGTGTTTGTAGAGAAAGACACATATTTCAAAGTGCCTGATCGGGAGCAGATATCTATCGTAAGCGAACAATTTGTCGCTAATTCGCAGGATTTGGTTTTCGAAATCCGTGCGAAGCCTAGTTCGTTCGACTTGTTCACTGACAGAGTAGAAGTTATGACGTGCCTGATCTGGCTTTGTCTTAACCATACTTACCCGACTCAGAATCTTATTGACTTCGCGGACCGAAGAAGGAGCCATACCATGAACGAGAGCTAAGTACTTCTCTTCAAAGTCTGGGCGTTCCATGTAGGCGAACATGGGCAACAAAAATCCCCTCTCAAAAGGGTTCCGATAATACCTAGCAAAGTCGTATTTCAACTCCAACAGAGACCCAGTTCGCCCTACATCGGTCCTCATGAGTTTGGTTGCTTCGTCCAGCTTCTGTGCTGTTTCTTTGTGATTTTGCCCCTGAAGCTTATTGACTTCTTCCTGCATAACTCGGAACTCCGCCAGCGTCGCGGTGTAGGACCTGAGAAGCTTATTCGCTTCGTCCAGCTTCTGTGCTGTCGCTCGATGGTCTCGCCCCGAAACATCGTTGAGACTTGCCAACTGAGAGTTGAGTTCACCCAGTTTCTTCGTTAGGATGGCATTGATGGTCTCATGATGCCGCCTTGAAAACTCAGACAGGGTTCTAATGGAATCCGCTAAATTTGTGCATTGAGCGGACAATTTTTTTGTTTCTGCTAAGGTCTGAACCCGGGCGTTCTTATATCTGAACTTGATACCGAACAAGGTGACAACACGATAAATACCCTCATTCCGGCAACCTATAATCTTCTCGTAAAATCCAGCCATTTTTAGTTTTATGCTACTTGAAGTTACCCCGGCATAACAAGCCTTAGGTCATGCGGAGGAATCGGCAGTCAATGATCCTCGCCGGGGCAGCCATAAGGCTTTGCCCCTTTTTCATGTCTGCTTTCGCAAACTCCGACCACTCGGTCAGGATGACTAGGACATGCGCGCCGCGAACGGCACTCCTTTTATCCGGTGCGTAGGTGACGCTGTCCCCGAGGGTGGCGCGTGCCGTACCCATGGCTTTCGGATCGTAAACCACCACCGTGGCATCACTGCGTTCCGTGAGGTGCTGTACGATATCAATGGCGGGGCTCTCGCGGCAGTCGTCTGTGCCGTTTTTGAAAGCGAGACCCCATACGGCGATGCGCGGGTGGGGGATGTCCTTTACGGCTTCCAGTACCTTCTGCGCGATATGCTCGCGGCGACTTTCATTGCCCGTGATAGTAGTTCGAACCAGTGAGAGGTCCACCCCATGTTTTTGCGCCATTCGGAGCAGAGCTTTTGTATCTTTCGGGAAGCAGCTACCTCCGTAGCCCGGACCGGGACGCAGAAAAGCGGAACCAATACGAGAATCCAAGCCCATACCCTGCGCCACTTCGTGGATGTCCACCCCTACCGCCTCGCAGAAGTCTGCCATCTCGTTGATGTAGTGAATCTTCATGGCAAGGAAGGAATTGGACGCGTACTTGATGACCTCCGAGGAGCGACGTGCCACGTAGAGGAACTTCGGAGCGGGTTGCATGGGGGTGTACAGTTCGCGGATGAGTGCACGCGCGGATTCGCTTTCCGTACCCACTACGATGCGAGCCGGATGGAAGAAATCGTGCACGGCGTAGCCCTCGCGTAGAAACTCCGGCAGGGAGATGACTTCCGCTTGCGCGGTGGGATTGGTCTTACGGATCAGCTCCTCCACGCGGTCGCCCGTACCCACCGGTACCGTGGATTTGATGGCGACTACGGTGGGTGTTTTCAGACACTTTGCCAGCTCCTCTACGGCAGCGAACAGGTAACTCAGATCTGCCTCACCCGTCTCCGGATTCTCCGGCGTCCCCACCGCCACCATCACGAGCTGTGCCTCGTCCACGCCCTCCTCCATACTCGTGGTGAAGCGCAAGTTTCCGCTTTTCAGTCCGTCCGTGAGCAGCTCCTCCAAGCCCTCCTCAAAGAGCGTCACTTGCCCGGCGCGCAGCTTCTCGATTTTCTCGGGAATGCAGTCCACGCACGTCACCTGATGTCCCAGACTTGCCAGCCCGGCACCCGTGGGTAGTCCCACGTACCCTGTTCCTATGATCGCTACTTTCATGCTTCTCGTCTGTAATTTGAGTTTTGAAGTATTCTATGGTGGGCTCCAGCCCCTGCGCCAAAGGCACCTTGGGAGTCCAACCGAGCACCTGCCACGCCAAGGAAATATCCGGACGCCGCTGCGTGGGGTCATCCGCCGGGAGTGCCCGCCGCGCGAGCCTTGAACTACCGCCCACCTTGGCAAGCACCATCTCCGCCAGCTCGCGGATGGTAAACTCGCCGGGATTACCCAGATTCACCGGTCCCGTGAAGTCCGCGTCCTCAACATTCATCATCCGCACCATGCCCTCGATGAGGTCATCCACGTAGCAGAACGACCGCGTCTGCGACCCGTCCCCGTAAATCGTGATATCTTCCCCGCGCAGGGCTTGGCAGATGAAGTTGGACACCACCCGCCCGTCCCCCGGGTCCATCTTCGGACCGTAGGTGTTAAAGATGCGCACCACCCGGATAGATACACCTTCGTGCCGATGGTAATCGAAGAAGAGACTCTCGGCACAGCGTTTACCCTCATCGTAGCAGGCGCGGATGCCGATGGGATTCACGTTGCCGCGATAGGACTCGCGCTGCGGATGCTCCAGCGGTTCGCCGTACACCTCCGATGTGCTTGCCTGCAGGATGCGTGCGCTGTGTGCTTTCGCCAGCTCCAGCATATTCAGCGCACCCAGCACGCACGTGCGCGTGGTGCCTATAGAGTGCCTCCCTTGGTACGCGGGCGGGGAAGCCGGGCAAGCGAGGTTGTATATCTCATCGACATGCTCGTCCGGTTCAAAGGGGTCGCACACATCGTGCAACACGAAGCGGAAGCTTTTATGATTCCACAGCTTCGCCACATTCACCATGCGTCCGGTGTAGTTGTTGTCGAGGCAAATCACCCGTTTTCCTTCACGCAGCAAACGCGCGCAAAGATTCGAACCGAGGAAGCCGGTACCGCCTGTAACGAGAGAAGTCATGCTGTTACTGGAGATAAAGCTCTGCCGCGCATACGGGGGGCAGAGGCGGGCAAAACCATAGAGAATTGGGGCACTGAGCGCATGTCGGGGGGAGTGTATCTCATTTTGAATCCGATGCGCTGGGGGAGTTTCCCTAAAATTGCTTGTAATAAATGGGCAACAGGTATCGTACAATCTCCAAAAGTTCAGGAGGTGAAGAAATAACAAAAAGTGGACGCATTTTCGTAACTGTAAAAAAAATCAAGGAGGAAAGTAAACTTTAGACTGGACATCGCATTCAAAAAGAGATGATCAGGGGAAGGAATCCGCATATTCTTGCATGTAGGACACTAAGATGTCGAGATGAGCGAAAAAGGCTTCCGCGAAAAAAGGGGCAATAAGGCAGCGACGATTGGGAGATGCAAATGGTTGAAACATCGGCAATAACACATCTGTCCCAAATAAATTAAGCACTCAGAGCAGAGCGATAACTTCGTCGCGTGGCAACACGGAGGTGATCAAGTACGAGGTACTTCGTACTTGCGGCAAGCGTATGTGGTGGGCATTCCCGCTTGCTTTGCGTCGTGTGTTTTGCTAAACTGGGTGGGGAGACCATGTACCTGAACCGCGAGTTATCATGGCTGGAGTTTAATCAGCGCGTCTTAAATGAGGCGTGCCGCGTGGATTTGCCCTTGCTGGAAAGGTTGAAGTTTTTGGCAATTTCCGCCAGCAACTTGGACGAATTTTTCCAAGTAAGGGTGGGAGGTTTGATGTTGGTGACCCGTAGCGGCAAAGGCAAACCGGACCTGACCGGGCTTCTACCCGCCCAGCAACTCGAGCTCATTCGCCGTCGAGCACGCGATATGGTACGTTCGCAGTACGATTTGCTGGAGACAGAGCTCCTGCCACTCATGCGGGACGCGGGTATCGCGCCGGTAGCCGTCTCCGAGCTCGATGAAGCCCGGAGGAGCGCGTTAGAGACGTACTTTTTGAACGAGATATTTCCCCTGCTCTCACCGCTCGCCCTCGAAGTCGATCCTCCCCCCATTTTGCCGAATTTAAACCTCATCCTCGGAGTCGAATTGGCACAGCAGGATGAACCCGGCAGCCGCATCATCGCCGTTTCCCTGCCGGACTGCCTCCCCCGCCGTATCCATGCCGCTTCACCGGGACAGGACGGCTACGTCCTCCTCGAAGACTTAGCGGCATCCTGCATCGGACTGCTATTTGACGGCGAAAAAGTTCTCAATTGCATCCCGCTGCGCGTCACCCGCAATGGTGACATCGCCGTGCAGGAGGAGGAAGGCGGGGACTTCGCTTGGGAGATGAGTCAGGTGTTGGTCGCCCGTAAATTTTCGGACTGCGTGCGCCTGGAAATCCCGCAATCCGCCCCGCCTCATCTCGTAACCCGACTAGCGACCCTCCTGCAGGCAGAGCCCCAGTGCATTTACCGCGTCCCGGGCTTCCTGCGCATTGTCGACTTCGGGGGACTCGCCCGTGAGCCGGGGCATGACTTGCTGAAAGTGGACGCGTGGTCACCCTACTTTCCCGCGAGTGTTGATGCCGACATCTCCATGTTCGATAACATCGCGCGCGGGGACATCCTCATCAACACCCCCTTCGAAAGCTACGAACCCGTCGTGAAGCTCGTCGAAGAAGCCGCCGATGATCCGAATGTACTCGCCATCAAGCAGGTACTCTACCGCACGGCGCAGAATTCCCGCTTCGTCGCCGCCCTGACCCGCGCGGCAGAGCTCGGAAAACAGGTCACTGTCCTCGTGGAGCTCAAAGCCCGCTTCGATGAAGGGCACAACCTAGCGCAGGCGGAGCAGCTCCGGCGTGCCGGAGTGCAAGTGGTCTACGGCGTGAAAGGCTTCAAAACGCACGCCAAAATCCTGCTCATTGTCCGGCGCGAAAATGGCGTGCTGCGCCGCTACTGCCACATCGGCACCGGCAATTACAACGAGGATACAGCCAAATTGTACGGCGACCTCTCATTGCTGACCGATGATGACGACATCGGCGCGGATGCCTCCCAATTCTTCAACTGCGTGACCGGTCTGACCAGTATCCGCCGCTTCCGCAAAATGTACCCCTCCCCGGCTCTGATGAAAGAACGGCTGCTGGAGTTGGTGGGCGAGGAGACCAAACGCGCGGCGCGCGGTGAACCGGCGAGCATTTTCGCGAAAATGAACTCCCTGAATGACCCGGAGATGATGGACGCCCTAGAAAATGCCGCCAATGCCGGGGTGACCATCCGCCTCAATGTTCGCGGGATTTGCTGCTGGTTCCCGAGCACCGAAACCGGTCGCCGCCATACCCGCATCGTCAGCATCGTCGACCGTTACCTCGAACACGCCCGAATCTTTTGTTTCAGCAACGGAGGCACACCTCTCGTCTTCATCGCGAGCGCGGATTGGATGAGTCGCAATTTGGATCGCCGCGTGGAGTTGTTAGTCCCCATCGAAGACAAGAAGCTGGCAAAGCGAGCCCGCGACATCCTGAAAGCGTGCTTCCGCGATAACCGCCAAGCTTCCGTAATGCAGGCGGACGGCACCTACACACCCGCCGCGCCTTCCGCCGGGGAACGTCCCTTCCGCATGCAGGAATACCTGCAGCACCAAGCCCGGCGACATGCCCGCACCCGCGAGCGCAACAGCCGTACCCTCCTCGAACCGCACCGCCCTAAACCCTCCCCCGCATGAACTCCTTGCTCCTCGCCCTCCGACACTACGCCGATTTTCGCGGGCGCACCCCACGCCAACCTTTCTGGTGCTTCATCGCGCTTTCCCAGTGCATCGGCTTGCTCTTTCTCCTACCCTTGCTGTTCAGCTTTTTCCCATGTTGGTGGTTGTTGACCCACGACCCGACGCTGCTGGACTCTGTCGTGTCCATGCTCGAAGATATCCGCTCCGCCGAGCAGGTCTTTGAGGAGCAAATTGTTCCGCAGACCACAACCTTCATCTCCGAGTACTACGCTGACTTCCCCCTTTCCCACCCTTGGGCTTTTTGGTGCACCGTCCTCGCCGCTCTCTGGTTCCTCATTTTTCTCGTGCCGACGCTTTCCGCCGGTGTACGCCGATTGAGAGACGCGGGGCACAGCCCATGGTGGATACTCGCTCCGGTCGCAGCCTCGATTCCCGTGGGGTGGGTTGCCACGCTCGGTCTGTCCTGCAGTGTAGTTACCTTAGTGTTGTGGTGTCTACCATCGGTCGGGGAGCCAAGGCAAAAGTCCGCATGAAGCGCGGGGCAAGGCGGAGAAGGAGGGCGTACAGGGCGAGTGAGACCGCGAGAATGCCCCAAGGTGCTATGTGCGCCTGCAGCAAGGAGAGCGTCCCATCGTATTTCCCCGTAAGTGCCATCCTCAGCCAGTGCAGAAGGATGTAGTGCGTGACGTAGACAAAGAACGCCGCCGGTCCCCATTGCGCGACACATTGCGTGAAGCGCGGCAGGAATTTGGCACTCATTGCCCCTATACTCAACGTCGTGGCTACACCGAGCAGCACGAGCGCACTGCTCTGCACGGGCGGATAAAACCCCGTGAGCAGGACAATCGGAAGCAGACACAGTGACCCAACGGGGACCAGCCAAGCGTGGGCGGTGACGTATTCGGTCAATTGCGCCGCGCTCACCCGCCGTCGGAGCAAGAGCCCGCCGGTGTAAAAGCCGAGTGCTAGGACACTTTCGTAGAGACGAAAGGGGAGCCACTCCACCCCGCGCGTGTGGTGACTCTGCGCGGTTTCCGGGTCTACCTGACAGAGCACGTCGCTCGCGGCAAAGCTCAGAAGCACAAGCGTGAGCAGCACCTTACCCGGCAACCGCTGAAGCAGCGGACTCACGAAAGAAAAAATGAGGAGGGTGCGCAGGTACCAGAGGGGCACGTTGCTGTAGTCCCAATAACACCACGACGCGAGCCCGGTCTCCGTGAGGAGGAGTCGCGGGGAGAGCCATGACCAATCCCCGGCGCGGAGCTCGGGAAGATGCAGGAGGGGCAGCAGGAGGGGTATCGAAATGAGAGTCCAGAAAAGGTAAGGCAAGAGCAGTCTCTTCGTCCGCGCCCAATCTACCCATTGCCCCGCCGCCGCTCGGTGGGTAAAATACCCCGCCATGAGGAAGAAGAAAAAGATGAGGGAACGGTAGTTGAACAAGTCCGCCACGTAGGCGGGGTAGGGATAGTGTCGGTCACAATGCCTGACGATGACGCAAAACGCGATGAAAATGCGGCAAAAGTCAATCCAGATGATGCGTGGTTTGGGCGGTGTGGGAGCGGCAGACATGGAGCGCGTGGCTTTACTCGTCCCCGGTCTCGGAGTCATCATCATCGTCGTACACCTCCAAGGCGCGTAGGGTACGCCATGTGAGGAAGGGACGCACGATGAGTCCGTAGAGTAGGTAACAGAGGAAAAAGAGCGCGGGAGCAATCCAAGGGAAGCTGATAAGAACACCCACCGCGATGATCGCCAACAAAATGGCGGTGATGGTGCCGCGTTTGCGGAAGGTGATGTGCTTGAAGGAGGGGTAGATGACGCGCGACATCATGAGCAGGGCAACCAATGTCATGGCGAGAGCCATCGTGATTTGCCACGGCTGCGCGATGTAGAGGTTGCGATTCGTGGTGATGTCAATGACGAGGTACATGGTACTCACGACGGCACCGGCAGCCATGGGGACGGGAAGCCCCACGAAGTCGGAACTCTGATTCGGTTTGCGCGGGGCGGCAGCCATGCAGTTGAAGCGAGCCAGCCGCAGTGCGGCGCAAAGAAGGTAGAGCACGGCAATGGCATCCCCGAGGAGCGGGACGGGTAGCGCGAAGAGCACGGCGCGTCCGAGCAGCAGAGCGGGAGCGATGCCGAAGGATATCACATCCGCCAATGAATCAAATTCGCGCCCGAAAGGACCGTCTGCCTTGCAGAGCCGTGCCACCCGCCCGTCCAGCAGGTCAAAAGCACAGGCGGCGAAAATGAGGTAAGTGGCTTGGCGATAGTATTCGAAAGCCTCCGGTGTTCCGGGGTTGAATTGCATGCCGCGGAAGATGGTCAGGATGGAAAAAAAGCCGCAGAGGAGGTTCCCTGCCGTGAGCATATTCGGCAGGATCGGTATCTTCGGCTCGTCCGGGTACTGGGGCGGTTTGATGGGATTGTTCATGACCGGATGCGGAGTTCTTTCTGCGCGGCTCTTAAAAGCACGTCTTTGGCGGCGCGATCGGAGCCCGAGCCCCGTGCCATATCGGCTTTGCCCCCTCCCTTGCCGGAGACAATCGGAGCTAGGGCGCGGACGAGTTCCCCGGCGGTGATGCCCGCCGCTTGGGCTTTTTCCCCGCAGTAAGCCCCGAGGTGCAGGGTCTCGGCGTCATCGACTATCAGGAACGCGACCCCGGCGTATTGTCGCTTCCGCAGACCGTTGAGGAGCTCGGTAAGCAGCCCCGGTGTTCCCTCAGACGAGAGGAGGAGCCTGTCGCCCGTCAGGTGCTCCGCGAGCAAGGCATCCGCTTGGGACGCGGCGGCGGCGGCGCACGCTTTTTTCAAGCACTTGTCCGCCTCCTGCGCCGTTTCTTTGAGCGCAGAGACATAGGAGAAAAAGGCGTCGAGGTAGCGATTGACCTCCCGAATGTCGCGGGCGGCAAGTGCTTTCTCCGCCGGGTGGTCATCATTCGACGGCACGGGGAACGTCGATTGCCGGAGCTCGAGGAGGCGAGCGTTGACCAAGGATATCTTCTCAAGCGCGTCCTTACACTCGGGCAAACGTGCCTCAATCAAATGCCGCACAACGCCGTATCCCGCCTCGCCGCAAGCCGCCTCTATGCGGCGCACCCCGCTCGCTATCGCGCCCTCACTCTGAATTTTGAAGAAACCGATCTGCCCGGTAGTGCGCACGTGTGTGCCGCCGCAAAGCTCCATCGATATGCCATCGAATTGCCCGGCTGCCCCACCCATCTGAACAAGCCGTACCACGTCACCGTACTTATCCCCGAAAAATTGCGCCACTTCTTTATGTTGCCGGATTTCGGTCATGGCGTACTCGCTGCAGGTGACCGGCAGGTCTTGGGCGATCCAGTCGTTGACGAGCTCCTCCACCCGCCGCAGCTGCTCCTTCGAAATGGGTGCGGCGTTGACATCGAAGCGGAGGCGGTCGGCGTCCACGAGAGACCCCTGTTGAGCTACGTCACCGCCCACCACTTCCCTCAGAGCTCGGTGCAGGAGGTGCGTGGCACTATGGTGCGCCTCAATCGCCCGTCGGCGTTCCGTGTCAACAGAAAGCGTCACTTGGTCACCCTCCGCCGGGCGTACCCCGTCCTGCGGGGATATGAGATGCGCCCGAGCCTGCCCCATCTGCTGTACCCCGAGTACCGGGCAGGTTTCCCCGCCGTACCGGAGGGTTCCGAGGTCGCAGACCTGCCCTCCCATCTCCGCGTAAAAGGGGGTGCGATCGGTGATGATGAAGAGCATGCCGCCCTGCTCGTCTACTTCGGTGACCGTTGCCGTGGCACTATCGTGCTCGTAACCGACAAAGGACGTGTGTTTTTCCGTGCGTATATCGAGGGCACGAACGACCTGCTTCCGGCGGGCAGCCTTGGCTCGTTGGCGTTGTTCCTCCATCAACGCGTCGAACCGCGCCGTGTCTACCGTCAGTCCCCGTTCACGGGCAAGGAGTTGGGTGAGGTCGAGCGGAAAACCGTACGTGTCGTAAAGTCTGAAAGCGAACTCACCGGAAACCGCCCCGCTGTTTGCCACCTCTTTGTCGAAAAGCTCTAACCCGCGATCCAGTGTCTCGTTGAAGGATGTCTCCTCGCGCAGCAGCACCTCCCTGATCGTGCCCGCCCGCTCGCGCAACTCCGGGAACACAGTACCCATCTGTGAGGCGAGCGTGTCGACCATTTCCGACAGAAAAGGACGCGTGAGCCCAAGCTGCCGCCCGTAGCGTACCGCTCGGCGCAGGATTCGGCGAAGCACGTAGTTGCGACCGGTGTTCCCGGGGAGTATCCCGTCCGCGATGGAAAAGGACAGCGTGCGAATGTGGTCGGCGATCACCCGAAACGCAATGCTTTCCCGCAGGGTCGTACTTTGATTTGCTGCGGCATCCTGAGGGTAGATGTCGACATAAGCGCAACCGGAGAGTTCTTCCAGCTTAGCAAATAGCGGACGAAACACGTCCGTGCCGTAGTTTGAGATGCGGCGGGTGAAGTCCGTGAAGTTATCGGTGCACTGGAGCATCGCCGCCGCGCGCTCGAGCCCCATGCCGGTGTCTACATGGCGCGTAGGAAGCGGTCGGAAGCTGCCGTCTTTTTCGGCATTGTATTGAATGAATACGAGGTTCCATATCTCAATGCATCGGTCGCTTTCCGCGTTGACCAGAGCCCCCCGCGTGTCTCCCTCCGGAGTGAGGTCGATGTGCAGCTCGGAACTGGGTCCACACGGTCCGGTCTCGCCCATCATCCAAAAGTTGTCGTGCGCGTTACCATTGATCACGTGGACTTTAGGGTCATATCCCGCAGCCGCGAAGAGTGCCGCCCAAGCATCGTGCGCTTCTTGGTCAAACTCGCCGGGCTCTCCCTCCGCCGGGCAATATACCGTGGCATACAACCGCTGCACCGGGAAGTGCCAACGCTCCACGAGAAGCTCCCATGCCCACGTAATCGCTTCTTTCTTGAAATAATCTCCGAAAGACCAGTTCCCCAGCATCTCGAAAAAGGTGTGGTGGTAAGAGTCCTGCCCGACATCTTCCAAGTCGTTGTGCTTGCCCCCAGCCCGTATGCACTTCTGTGTGTCCGTGGCACGCGCGGGTTGCCAAGGAGGTGTCCACACGCCCAAAAAATAGGGCACGAATTGATTCATACCGGCATTCGTAAACAGCAGCCCCGGACTCTGCGGCATGAGTGACGCCGAGGGTACTACGGTGTGCTGCTTGTCGGCAAAAAAATCCAAGAAACTCTGCCTAAGCTGAGAGGAGTTCATCATGGCGGTCTGCTCGTGTATCAGTCGGACTCCGGTGTCCGTAGCTCATAGCTTACACGCTTCACCCCCTCATGTCAAGTCGCACCGCAAGCCGCGGCGCGTATCTGTCCCGAGTAGATTAAACGCTCAGAGTAGAGCGATGGTTTTGTCGCGGGGAAACACGGAGGTGATCAAGTACGAGGATAATTCGAGGTACGAAGTACGAAGTAGCAAAGCTGTGGAGAGAGGTGCGTGGTGGGCAACGGTGGTGTGCGGGGAAGTACGGGAGTAATGGGAGATGTGGTGAAGCGGTGCCGGTACGTGTGGCAGGCGAGGTATGAAGTACGAAGTGAAGGAGTTCGGCGCAACAGGGTTGCGCAGGGGAGTGAGAGGAGGCGAAGCCGGGACGATACGGGGGTGGCAAATCAACGCACCCGTGATGTTGATGTCCCCTCAGTACGCAGAGCGTGTGTAACCTGCACAAGGATCAGCATGGCAGAGGTTTTCGAAAATTTGCATGGGGCATGTATAAAGCCACATTGCACCTGTCCCATAGAACTCTTTGCATCTCCGCTCTTTTCCTACCTCGCAGCCCTTCCCCGGCTTTGCACACTTCGTACCTCGTACTTCGTCCTTCCCCTTGGTATGGTTGACAAAGTCCTCGAAATGGGCTAGAGTGGCGGAGTATGAAGACGCGACTTGCAGTGCTCGGCTCCGGCTCCGGAACAAATTGCCAATCTCTATTCAATGCCATCGACGATGGCAGGTTGGATGCTGAAGTAGAAATGGTGCTTTCAGACAATCCGGACGCATTCATCTTAAAGCGCGCCGCTAAGCGCGGTGTGCCCACCGGCATTTTGGACTGCCGAGGATTTCGAAACAAGTTCCCCGAGGAGTCACAAGCTGCCCTCGCCGCTCAATTGAAATCCCTGCGGGTGGACCTCATTTGCCTAGCGGGTTTTATGCGCTTGGTGAAAGCTCCCCTGTTGGAAGCGTTCCCGCGTCGCATTCTCAATATTCATCCTTCCCTGCTGCCGAATTTTCCGGGGACGGAGGCTTGGAAACAAGCGTTGGACGCCGGAGTCAGCCGTACCGGGTGTACGGTACATTTTGTCGATGCCGGAATGGATACCGGTGAAATTATCATGCAGGCTTACGTGCCTGTCCTGCCGGGAGACACCGCAGAATCCCTCCACGCCCGCATCCAAGTGCAAGAGCATATCCTTTACCCCGCAGCCATCCTGTCCGCACTCGCCCGCACGGCATAAACGATCACTAGGTACGAGGTACGAAGTACGAAGTACGAAGTGGCAAAGCCGGGGAGTGGCGGATGGGGTAAGCAACGGTAGCGTGCGGGGAGAGGGGGTACGGTGGGAGCGTGGGACGAATATGAAGTACGAGATACGAAGTACGAAGTACGAAGTGGCAAAGCCGGGGAGTGGCGGATGGGGTAGGCAATGGTAGCGTGCGGGGAGAGGGGGTGCGGTGGGAGCGTGGGACGAATATGAAGTACGAGGTACGAGGTACGAAGTACGAAGTGAAAGAGTTAGGCGCAACGGAGTTGCGCAGAGGGAGGTGGAAGAAGCAAAGCCGGAACAACGCGTGGGGGATAAATCCGCGCACCCGTGAGGTTGATGCCCCCTAGTGCGTAGGGCGTGTAAAAACCTCATAGGAACTGACACTGCGACGATTTTCAGAAATTTTTTGGGATGGGTATGGCGTGGTACGCAACCTTCCGCAAATAAATTTCTGATGAAACATCGGTTGACAGGTGTGTTGTTCACGCATATAATTTGCCCTGTTGAGTAGTCAGAAGTATGAAAATGGTGAAGCATCTGTTCCTAGTTGGGATGGTCTATGTCGCGCAGGCGACCGCAGCATTCGTCCTCTGCCCGGTGTTACCCGCTACCGGTGGTACCCAGACGGAGATTTCCTGCGGTCGTGTGGTCGGTGGCTGTGTGTCCGAGACAGCTCGGTATGATTGTCAATCTGAGGAAGACGTACAAGTCATTTTGTATGATGAGATAACCATACAAATTATCCGTCCCTCGGGGTCCAACCGCCTAAGAGTCGGGGGCACGGGTGACCGCATTATCAGCGGTCCCACGATCTCGGGTGATACCTGTACTATCGTCATCCTAGAAAAAACGGGTCGCCGTATTATGAAAGTCTACAAACTCCCAAGTTTCAGCATCATAAAAAGTATTGTCGTGTAGGGCAACCGAAGTCGTTTACCTGCCGCCAATCATATTCTAGTTACAGCCCGTAGAGCCTCGGCACTCTCAGTTCGTTTCAGGGTGGTCTTGCGCGGCGGCTGCTTTGATGCGCTTGAAGACGGCGGGGGGAACGCAGGTAGCGACCCATCTCTCCCAGCCCGGTGTGTCAACAAAACCGCGCACGAGAGAAGAGGAGATTTCTTCCAATTCACTTGGAGCGACCATGAGAACGGTTTCAATGCCGGGCTCCATACGACCATTCATGCGAGCCATCGTTTTTTCATACTCGAAGTCAGCCACACCACGCAAACCACGCAGTAAATGAGTGGCACCGACCTCACGGGCAAAGTCAACGAGGAATCCATGCTTCACAACGGCGACGCGTACCCCGGACCCCAAGTCACGCACCATTTCCTCGAGGGCGGTCCGGCGGTCATGAGTGCTGAGAAAGGGGTGTTTTTCCGGGTTGACGGCTAGGGCAACAACCAATTTATCAAAGAGTTCAGCCCCACGACGAATCATCCAGAGGTGTCCGTTGGTAGGCGGATCAAAACTGCCGGCATATATCCCAATGCGTTGCATGTTCTCAGCTAAAATGGTGCCGCGCGTTTCAGAGGTACCTACAGAGGGGAGGTGTCTGCCCTCACCGAGAGGCGGGAGTGGGATTCGAACCCGCGAATAACGGTTTTGCAAACCGCCGCCTTAGACCACTTGGCTATCCCGCCCAATCAGGACGCCAAAGAGGGTAGCTCAGAGCAGCGAAAATGTCAAGTTTTTTTGTGCGCATCGTCACATCTGTCCCAAATAAATTGAGGGCTTGGTGGTGGGCGGTGGCTTTGGGGCAGGAAGACACGAGGGAGATCAAGTACGAGGTACGAAGTACGAAGTACGAAGTAGCAAAGCTGTGGAGAGAGGTGCGTGGTGGGCAACGGTGGTGTGCGGGGAAGTACGGGAGTAATGGGAGATGTGGTGAAGCGGTGTCGGTACGTGTGGCAGGCGAGGTACGAAGTACGAAGTGAAGGAGTTAGGCGCAACGGAGTTGCGCGGGCATGGCGAAAGGTGGCAAAGCAAAAACGACGTGCGGAAACTAAATCCATGCACCCGTGAGGTTGAAGCCCCCTTAGTACGCAGAGCGTCTGCAACCCGCATGGGGATTGGCATGGCGGCGTTTTTCGAAAATTTTATTGGGACAGATGCACACGTTGGCACATTGTTTGGTTTTCTTCTTGACGTCCGGCGGAATACTGGTTAGAATGCG
>CAYWNS010000038.1:0-17777 GCA_964459715.1 uncultured Akkermansia sp. | reverse complement strand
GCATTTATTTGAATTTTTTTTCCTAAAATCTAGGACAGCAAGTGGCAAACTCGGGCTATACCACATCATTCCCCGAGTGTACAGCCATTTGGTCTCGCTCGTCCCGAGAAAAATAAAAGTCCAAGGCAAAGCGACGACATTGCGGCAGGAAGACGCAGAGGGAACGGAAGTAAGGGGCAGCGGGGGTGCCGGTGGAAATTAGTATTTTTGGTAGATGGGACCGAAGTTGGCGCAGGCGCGGAAGTCGGCACCTTCGGGGTCGGCGGTACCGAAGAGGTTCCACGCAGCCGGGCGGTATACCTTTTCCTGAGGCACATTGTGGGCATACACCGGGATGCGCAACATAGAGGCGAGAGTGATAACGTCCGCCCCGACGTGACCGTAAGTCCACGCGCCGTGATTGGCACCCATGTTTGCCATCACAGAGTATACATCGGTGAAAGCACCCTTGCCGGTAAGGATGGGGGCAAACCACGTGGTTGGCCAGCCCGGGTCGGTGCGCTCATCGAGCACCTTGTTGACATCCTCCGGCAGGGAGCAGGTGTAGCCCTCGGCGATGACGAGGACGGGACCTTGCCCCTTCACGAGGTTCATACGAATCATGGTCACGGGGACATCGCCCTTGGAGACGAAATGCAGGGAGTAGCCGCCGCCTCGGAAGTATTCGCGATTGGCGGGACACCACTCAGACGCGCCCATCATAGCTTCGACATCCGCTTGCGTGGTCTCGCCGGTCTTCTTCATGAGGGGCTTGCCGTCCGCCCCGGTAGAGTGCATATTGCCGTCCAATGCCGTGGAACCGGAGTTGATGAGGTGCATGATGCCGTCCTTGGCGTGCCCCACCATGGTGTACCCGGTCACGCGCTTCACGGCGTCCGGTGACCAGTAGGTGCGGATGTCGGAGAAGCAGGCTGCCTGCCCCGTGAGTTGGTGGAGCAGCAGCATGCAGACGCCGTTCATGGCGTCGTTTTCCGTGGCAAAGGGGATAGCCTCGCGCGGACCGTTCCAGTCGAAGGTGCTGTTGAGGAGCGACTCCGCCATATCCCCGTTGGGGTAGTAATCTGTCCAGTGGCGTTGCCCTTGGAAGCCGCCGCAGATGGCATTGAAGCCCAGCCCCTCCTCCTCGCGATCAATGGTCTTGAGGTAAGGATTTCCGTGCATCATGTCGCGGAAGATAATCATCATGAGTATCGATTCGCGCAGCGTGCGTTCTTTCTCCTCCGGGGAGAGAACCAAGTCCGGGCGATTGCGGTCCGGACCGATTTTTACGTACTTTTTCGCCCACTCCATGGCGAGTTCAAATTCCTTTTTGTCGTAGATACCCAAGTCCATGCGGCGTTTCACCTCGGTCATATCCACCGGTTGCACGCGCATTCCCAAGTAACTTTCCCAGAACGAATGGTCTAAAATCGAACCGGCGATACCCATGGCGCAGCCGCCGATGGAGAGATAGCCCTTGCCGCGCAAGGTCGCCACGGCAATGCCCGCCCGCGCGAAGCGGAGAATTTTTTCCGCCACATCCGGCGGGATACTCGTGTCATCCTTGTCCTGCACATCGTGCCCGTAAATGGAGAACGCGGGCACACCTTTTTGGGCGTAACCGGCGAGGGCAGCGGCGAGATAGACGGCACCGGGACGCTCCGTGCCATTGAAGCCCCAGATGGCTTTGGGCGTGGTCGGGTCGGTCTCAAATGTCTCGGTGATGTAGCACCAGCAAGGAGTTACTGCCAACGAGCAACCCACGTTGTGCTCGCGGAACTTTTGGTTGGCAGCGGCGGCTTCGGCGGGACCACCGATGCAGGTGTCGGCAATAACGCACTTGACCGGCTGACCGTTGGCGTGCTTCACGTGGGTCTCAATGAGGGCGGCGGCAGCCTTAGCCATGTTCATGGTCTGTTCCTCGAGTGACTCCCGTACGCCGAGACGGCGACCGTCAATCGTCGGGCGGATTCCGATTGTAGGTAATGTATCGTATTTCATAGTATGGATTGGTGATGTGGAAAGGGATTAAGCGTCCTGTTGCTTGCTGAAAATGAGGCTGTAGAGCAACACCACGCCGAAGCATATAGCCGGTACCACAAAGGAGGCGCGCAAAGCCTGCGAGCTGGTCTTCAAGTCCGCGCTCCAAGTGGCGTCAAATCCCGGCGTGAGAGCCATCCAGAAACTGTCATGGCTGCCGATGATGGCTGCCATCCACGGTGTGATGATCGCGCCACCGAGAATTGCCATAATGAGCCCGGCCGCGCCGAGTTTTACCACGCGACTGTCCAAGCCGCCCAGAGCGATGCCGTAGATGGTCGGGAACATGAGACTCATGCAGCCGCTCATTGCCACCAAGCAGATCACGTTTGCCGAAAAGGGTAAGCCCCCTATGCTGAAGAGCACGGTGCTGGGCAGGTACATCACCCCGGCACAGCAGAGAATGGCAGCCACGGCAAAGAGCGACATCATCGATGCCGGATTGTACTTCTTCATGTAGTATGTGGCTACCCACCGGCAGAGAATAAAGAGGCTGATGGCAATGGTGTAGTAGATGGCAGCCGTATCGGGACTCACCCCAAGTTCACGCTGGCAGTACACATTCAACCAAGTCCACGCCGCTATCTGCACCCCAACGTAAAAGAATTGCGCGATCACCCCGCACCAATACCGAGGTTTCGTGAGCAGTGTACCAAGCATGCTCCGGTAGCTTCCCACCACATTGGTGACGTAGGCGACCGGTCCCAGCATGCCGCAGAGTATCCAGCAGACTTTGTCCATCGCGGGGAAAATGAAATACAGTGCCGTGAGCGGTCCCACCGCAAACAGGGCAGCCACTATCACCCGCGCCACACCGCTCCCGGAGGTGCCGACAACATCTTGCTCGCTTTTCCCGCCGCGCAGGAAAAAGACCCAGATGAGGAAAGCGATGGCGCACAGTCCCACGTACGGGGCACACACCCAAAAGAGTTCACTGTTAATAATCTGCGAACGTACACCGGGCGGCATGGCGGCGCGCTGCTCGGCGGTGGCAGGGTTGAGGTTGCTGAGGATTAACTGCTGCGCGAGAACGATTCCCACCATAGACCCCACGGGATTGAACGCCTGCGCAAAGTTCAAACGTCGTACAGCGGTCTTATCCGGTCCCAGAGAAATCACATACGGGTTGCAGGTGGTTTCCAGCAGTGAGCACCCGCCCGCCACCACGAAGATAGCAATGAAATAAATATCAAAGCTCTGCTCAATGCATGCCGGGATGTACATGAGCGCGCCGAGGATGTAGACGCCCAGCCCAATGAGCACCCCCACCCGATACGAAAATTCTTCAATGAGGATGGACGCGAAGATCGCCAGCACGGCGTACGCCCCGTAAAATGCCACTTGAACCAGCCCCGCGCGCGCTTGGTCCATCGTGAAGATGCGCTGAAACGCCGGAACCAAGTTGTCCGTCATGTTGTTGAGTAATCCCCATAACGCAAAACACGCCACGAGCATGAAAAACACCGCACGGTTTCGTCGAGGCACCACCGGAGTTAAGTCAACGTTATTCATGAGTGAAAATCTTACGTTAGCATACCACAGTTTCCCCGACTGTCAATAGGAAGTACGAGGTACGAAGTACGAAGTACGAAGTGGCGAAGCCGGGGAGCGGCGGGTGGGGTAAGCAATGGTGTTGTGCGGGGAAGAGGTGTGTGGCGGGTAAGGCGAATAAGAAGTACGAGGTATGAAGTGGCAGAGCTGGGGAGGGGCGGGTGGGGTAGGCGGTGGTGGTGCGCGGGGGGGAGGTGTGTAGCAAGGAATGGCGGGTGTGATGAGAGTGTCGAGGCAGTGCGGCAGTGATTGGACGAGTCATGTGTGATGGATAGTGGTGTCACGCGAGCAAGGAATCTGTGCAGGGCTGCGGGGTTACGCATGCGTCCCTCTTCGACTTTGCCTAGTATAGGAGCACATCCGTCCCAATAAAATTTTCAAAAACGATGCAGCACTAGCCCCCATGCGGGTTGCAGGTGCTCCGCGTACTAAGGGGGCTTCAACCTCACGGATGCATGGATTTAGTTCCCTCGCCTGTTTCGGCTCTGCCTCTTCCTCCTCCCTCTGCGCAACTCCGTTGCGCCTAACTCCTTCACTTCGTACCTCGTACTTAATCCCTTTCCCGTTTCCCTGCCACAAAGTCCTCGCACACCATGAAGCTCGTATTTTTCTTGGGACGGCTGTGGGTGTGCCTACGTATTTGGAATACGTAGATCTCGTGGGTTAATTTGCTGATATTCTGTGGTGAAGGAATTCTCAACTCCGCAACTTTCGGCGTGAAAAATGTGTGCTGCCCCTGCTATTCCCTTGAATAAAAAGGGTGAAAAAATTTTCATTCGTGCTTGACATGCGTATTCCAAATACGTATCATGGTCTTGTCCAACGTGACACAATGATTATGAAAAAGACTCTAATTACAATGATGGCGTGTGTTGTACTCGGCGCAGCATGCGGTGCCGCAGAAAACACCGAAAAGGGATTCGGGCTGGAAGTAAACGCCGCCTACAACTTCGCTTTGAAAGACATTGCAAGTGACCTTGCATTAAAAGTGGATACATACGGACTGGATCTCACGGCTGTTTACAGAATCGACAAACATAACTCCGTCAACCTGCGCTTCGGCTGGGCGACCGGTGATAATGACGATAACGTTTGGTTCTCCGATGTGGATCTTGGCGCATATAGTGTAAACGAAAAGGTGGAGATCACCAACATCACGATCATGCCCGGCTACCGATACACGACTGCCGTGATCGACTCGATGGATTTCTTCTGGGGAATCAACGCGGGTTTGGTACGGACTGAAGCTGAATTGACAGCCTCACTGTACGGTCTCGCCTCTGCAAGCATGAAAAAAGATGAGTGGAATTTTGCATGGAGCACAGAGGTCGGCATCGCTCAAAAAGTTTCTGAGCACAGCAAACTGACACTTGCCCTCCAATTGCAGGGATTGTATGCCCAGCCCTCTTATAACGAGGATGGAGAAGAGTATAAACCCAGCAGCCAGCTGCAGCTCGGTGTCCGTGTCGGTTACAGCTGCCAATTCTAGGCGACTGTGCTTGCGCGAAACCTCAGGCGGTATTCTCGCGGGAGTACCGCCTTTTTCCTGACACCCGCACGTGAAAGCAGATGCCGAGCACCCTACCTGACCCAACAAACTCTCTGTAAGACGTTGCCATGCCGGTCCCACGCGTGTTTTCCTCTTTGCCTCCTCTGCGCAACCCTTCACGCATACCGCGCTAGGGCGCGATCGAGTTCCGGGGAAGGGGTGACGGCGAAGTGGTTGCCCAGCTCGATGGTGGCGGTATTCCCGAGAGAGTTGCGGAAGGAGACGCGTACGGGGATGTTTCCGGGGTGGTCGGCGAGGGTCTTTTTGATAAAGGCGAGATCACCGGCATCGTGGCGCGTGGTAAGTAGGGAAATGGCGTAGAAGTTGCCGGATTTACCGCGCTGGGACTGAGTGCCCGGGGTGATGAGTTCCAAGGAATTAGCCGCGACACGCTTGGCACTGCCAGAGTTTCCGCTCTGATTGCGCTCATCTACGGAAACACGGGCGCGTACGCGAACAAAGTTGCCCTCTTGCAACAAGCCTTCCACCGCGACAGCTTTGGAGTAGGCATCCCCCCATACCAAAATCTCCGTGCTGCCGGTGAAATCTTCCAGCGTGATGACAGCAAATCTTTGTGCATTGTTTTTACTCGTTTTAACAGACACGGAACGAATCATCCCCGCCAGATCGCAGAGGTTGCGGATGGCACTCTGAGACAAAGTTTGCAGGGAGCCGATGGGCACATATTTCGGTAGGTCGATGACGCCGCGCATCGAGTCCAGAGGATTCCCGGTAAAATAGGCTCCGGTCAGAGACTTTTCGTCATCCAAGCGTTTTTGTTTCGACCATTCGGGGATGTGAGACGGGGGAGCATCCTCCTGCGTGGGGGTAGGCAAACCGAAGAGAGTCATCTGCCCGGTTTCGTTGTCGTGGTGCACCGAAGCAGACCCGTTGATGGCGCGCTCAATGCCATTGAAAAGCGTGGCACGGTTCGTATGTGTGCAGTCAAAAGCCCCGCATTGTACCAACACCTCCAGCTGATTGCGACGCACATTTTGCGGAGATATGCGGTAGCAGAAATCCTCCAGACTCTTGAAGGGACCGCGCGCCTCACGTTCCTCCACGATCGCGCGCACGGACTCAGCACTCATGTTTTTGACCGATGCCAACCCGAAGCGCACCGCCAAATGACCGTTGGGCATCGTTTCCGGACGGAACTTCACGTCGGAGTAATTCACGCAGGGACCAAGTACCTCAATGCCCATACGGTTCGCTTCCTGAATGAAGATGCCGATTTTGTCATTGATGACCTCATTGGACATCAGACCGCACATAAATTCCACCGGGAAATGCGCTTTCAGGTAAGCGGTCCAGTAGGATATGTGACCGTAGCAGGCAGAGTGTGACTTGTTGAAGCCGTACCCGGCAAATGTCTGGATTTTGTCGAAGATGGCGTTTGCCGTTTTTTCATCAATGTCGTTTGTATCCCGGCAGCCCTTGACGAAACGGGCACGCTGCTCCTTCATCTCCTGCATGTCCTTGTGTCCCATAGCCCGGCGCAGGATGTCGGCACCGCCCAGCGTGTATCCCGCCAGTAACTTGGCGGCTGCCTGTACCTGCTCTTGGTATATCATCACTCCATAGGTGGGACCGGAGACTCGCTCGAGCAGCGGATGCTCGTACACCGCCGCTTTTTCTCCCTTCTTCACGGCAATCATCTCATCGATGAACTCCATCGCCCCCGGGCGGTAAAGAGCGAGCAGCGCGATGATGTCATCTATCCGGTCAATGCCATATTTACGACACGTGTCCACCATGCCGCCGCTTTCCAGCTGAAAGATGCCCAAGGTGTCCCCTCGGTTGAGCAGCGCAAGTGCCTCCGCGTCGTCAATGGGGACTTCATCGTACCGAAAGTTCGGTACCCTCTGCCGCACGTAGTGCTCCGCGTCTTTCATCACGGTGAGTGTCTTGAGCCCCAAGAAATCCATTTTGAGCAAACCGGCGTTGTAGATGGCACTCATATCGCACTGGGTCACCACCTCGCCTTGGGGGTTGCCAAGGTCATCGCGCGTGAGTGCCACGTACTCATCCAGCGGGCGATCGCCTATTACCACACCGGCAGCGTGCATGCCTACGTTGCGGATGGTTCCTTCGAGTTTTTTGGCGTATTTCCAGACTTCCGCGTACGCTCCGTCTCGGACTAGGTCGCGCAGGTCGGCACTGCTGTCGTAACTACTTTGGAGTGTGACGTTAGGGCCGACATCGATCAGTTTGGCGATATGGTCGCTGTCCGTGAAGCTCATATCCAGCACCCGAGCCACATCGCGGATGGCGGATTTGGCACCCATGGTGCCGTAGGTGATGATGTGGCTTACGGCGCGTTCCCCGTATTTTTCCCGGACGTAGTCGATGACTTCCGGACGGCGCGTCTGGCAAAAATCGATATCGATATCGGGGGGGCTCACGCGCTCCGGATTCAGGAAGCGTTCAAAGAGGAGATCAAACGCCAAGGGGTCGATATTTGTGATGCGCAGGCAATACGCCACCAGCGAGCCCGCCGCCGAGCCTCGCCCCGGTCCCACCGGGATGTCGTGGTCCTTTGCCCAATTGATGAAGTCGGCGGTGATGAGGAAATAGCTCGCGAAACGCAGCTGATTGATGACCCCCAGTTCCGTCTCCAGACGCTCGGTGAGCACAGGGTCATTTTTCACGCGTTCCTCGCCGTAGCGTTTGATAAGCCCCTCAAAACACACCTTGCGCAGGTACTCCTCACGCGGGGAACCGTCCGGTGTGGCAAACTCCGGGTACCGTTCGGTGGAGGTGGAGTCCAATTTGATCGACACATTGCACCGCTCGGCTATGCGCTGCGTGTTTTCGTACGCCTCCGGGTACTCTGGGAAGAGACGGCGCATCTCCTCTTCACTTTTCAGGTAGACGGATGCCGGGTAATGCATGCGCTTGCCATCCATGCGTTTGTTCCCCGTACCCACGCAGATCAGGATGTCGTGGGCATCGAAATCCTCGGCGTTCAGGAAGTGGGAATCATTCGTGACGACGAGCGGCACACCGTGTTTACGAGCCAAGCGAACTAACTCCGGTGTGCAGGTGCGCTCGTCCGGTAACTCGTGGTCTTGCAGCTCCACGAATAAATTATTTTCGCCGAAGATGTCGCGCAGTGTCAGCATCACTTCCTCCGCTTTCTCCGGTTTTCCCTGCAATATCCACTCCTGCATGGGACCGGAGATACACCCGGTCAGGCAGATAAGCCCGTTGCTGTACTGCCGCAGCACCTCCATGTCCACTCGCGGCTTGTAATAAAAGCCATCCAAATGACTGATACTCACAAGTTTAATGAGGTTGGACCAGCCTTGGTTGTTTTCGCAGAGCAGCACCAAATGCGTGTACTTACTGCGTCCGGGCATCTGCTTTTTCGTCCTCATGGACGTGGGGCTCAAGTAGACTTCGCACCCCAAGATGGGCTTGAAATATGCACGCTTCTCGCCCGGATGCTCGGCATTCCACGCCTTCACCCCCTTGTTGTGTTTCGCGGTGTTCACGAGGAATTCTATGGCGGCAAACACATTCCCGTGGTCGGTGATAGCCGCCGAGTTCATGCCCAATTGAACACACCTCGCAATGAGGTCTTTCGTCCGAATCATCCCATCCAACAACGAGTACTCCGTGTGTACGTGCAGGTGCGTAAATGCCATACCCCGAGTCTACCACACACTCACCCCGTCTGCAAGTCCAAGAGCGGAGCCGACCACATCTGTCCCGAGAAAAATATGAACTTCGTGGTGGGCGGTGACTTTGGAGCAGGAAGACGCGAGGGTGATCAAGTACGAAGTACGAAGTGAAAGAGTTAGGCGCAACGGAGTTACGCAAAGGGAGGTGGAAGAAGCAAAGCCGGAACAACGTGTGGGAACCAATCCATGCACCTGTGATGTAGAAGCCCCCTTGGTACGCAGAGCGTCTGTAACCCGCATGGGGATTGGCATCGCAGCGTTTTTCGAGAATTTTATTGGGACAGGTGTGGGGGCCGGGGAAAATGACGGCATCACACCTGTCCCAAATAAATTAAAGGCTTGGTGGTGGGCGGTGACTTTGGAGCAGGAAGACGCGAGGGTGATCAAGTACGAAGTACGAAGTGAAAGAGTTAGGCGCAACGGAGTTACGCAAAGGGAGGTGGAAGAAGCAAAGCCGGAACAACGTGTGGGAACCAATCCATGCACCTGTGATGTAGAAGCCCCCTTGGTACGCAGAGCATCTGCAACCCGCATGGGAATTAGCATCGCAGCGTTTTTCGAGAATTTTATTGGGACGGTTGTGAGCCCGGGGCACATCTGTTCCAAGAAAAATATGAGCTTCGTGGTGGGCGGTGACTTTGGAGCAGGAAGACGCGAGGATGATCAAGTACGAGGCACGAAGTACGAAGTGAGCAAGTAAGGCGCAACGGAGTTGCGCAGATTCCGTGGTACTGGACTGGGGTTAGCTTTCCTCGACCGTATAGAGTTCGGGGGGGAGGGAGGTGAGGAAACGGGAAGCGTGGCAGTATTGACCGTCGTAGCTACGCCCGTTGAAGCGCGGGTACGAGAGAAAGAGGCGATTTTTTGCGCGGGTGACAGCCACGTAGAAGAGGCGAGTTTCTTCTTCTATTTCGCGCGGATTGGCACTGTTGATGACGCGATAGTGCGGGAACATACCCTCCCCCAGAAAGATGATGAACACATTGTTCCATTCCAGCCCCTTGGCTTGGTGGATGGTACTCAGGGTGACACGCGGTACATCCGGCGAAAGGGCGTTGGTATCGGTCTCACTGAGGAGGGCTACTTGGGAGAGGAAGTCATCCAGAGATTCCGCGTCTGTCAGGGAACGGGAGAGCTGCCGGATGTCTTCGATGCGGTCATCGGCATTTTCATACACCACGTACAGGGAGGGTTCCAAATGCTCGAGCACCTTCTCTATCATTTCTCCCGGAGGAAGCTCCTGTCCCTCGGGCGCGAGCTCATCCAGCGTCTGCATCGCACCCATCCAACCGCTGCCAGCAGCTGCCGGGATGCCGATATTCTTTGCTATTTGCGCGAAGTGCGGGCGTGTGTCGGGATGTTCCACCGCCCAAGCCGCGCACGCCTTTTGCCAGCTCCGCCACATTTTGTCAGCCGTAGCCTCGCCCACTTTCGGGAGCGGAGCAATGATGCGGCGAAAAGCCATCTCATCGCCGGGGTTGGCGAGCAGTCGCAAATAAGCGATGACATCTTTGATGTGCGCCTGTTCAAAGAAGCGTTGACCGCTGGTGACGCGGAAGGGGATATTCTGACGCGAGAGCTCCACCTGTATGTCTAGGCTATGGAAATGAGCGCGGTAAAGGACGGCGATTTCCGTGGGGGACTCGCCTCCGTCGAGCAGTTCCCGAATGCGCTCCGCCACGTAAAGGGCTTCGACATGGTTGTCCGGCGCGGGGAAAATGCTCGGCAAAGTGCCGTCGGACGACCTAGCCGGGCGCAGGACTTTGCGGAATTGGCGCACATTGACGGCGATGGCGGCATTGGATACGGCGAGGATGGCAGGTAAACTGCGGTAGTTGGTCTCAATTTTGTACACCTCCGCGTCCGGGTAACGGTGGGTGAAGTCGAAGATGTGGTCCACCCTAGCCCCGCGCCATGAGTAGATACTCTGCGCATCATCGCCGACCACTTCCAAGGCGGTGCGTTCTCCGCCGCTCAGTAGGCTGATAATGCGGTCTTGCAGCACGTTTGTGTCTTGATACTCATCCACCAACACGTGATGAAAGCGGGCTTGTAGGAGACTCCTCACCTCTTCATCTTTTTGCAGGAGAAGCAGGAGGCTGGTGAGTAAATCGTCGAAGTCCATGGCGTTAGCCTCCCGTTTGCGCTGCGCGTAACTCTCAAAGAGTGAGCGGATAGCTTGCGCATGTTCTCGGAGATGCGGGAAGCTCGTACGCAGCAGCCCCTCCCAATCCTGCCCCGTATTGAGCGCGAGACTATGCAGCGAAAGCAGGAGCTCCGGTTTGGGAAAGGAGGATGACTTGGAGCCCCCTCCCGCCACTTGCTTGACGAGTAGGCGCATGAGAGCTTTTTGGTCATCCGAGTCGAGTATGCTGAATCCTTTTTGGTAGCCGAGCCTGACGGCATGCGAGCGCAGAATGCGGTTGGCGACAGAATGGAAGGTCCCGCCCCATATTCTCCCCGCTTCCGCTCCCACCAAGCGATTCACGCGCTCCAACATTTCACGCGCGGCTTTGTTCGTAAATGTCAGCAGAAGAATACACCACTCGGGAACGCCCTGCGAGAGCAACCACGCCACCCGGTAGGTGAGTGTACGGGTTTTCCCGCTGCCCGCACCGGCTATCACCAGAGCATGCCGCGCCTTGGTGGTGACAGCGGCGAGCTGCTGCTCATTGAGGTGTTCCGTCAGGGCGGCAGCGTTCTCAAGCGGGGAAGTTTGCACGCGGTATCAGAAGTCGAGGTAAATTTCTGCGCGACGGTTTTCGCTGCGAATCGTGCTGATGGTGCTCGATGAGTCCCCCGCCTTGAAGGAACGGTGCGGTTGACTCTTCCCCATCCCGCGCGTCGTGATGTGCTCCGCCGGTACGCCGTGCGAGATAAGGGTCTGCTTGACCGCTTCCGCCCGCCGTTGCGAGAGATTCAGGTTGTAGGACGCGCTGCCGACATCGTCCGTGTGCCCGGAGATATTGAGCTTGCCGTTGCTCTTGACAAGCAGTTGAGCGACAATGCGCAGTTGGCTTTGAGAGCGCGGACTCAGCGTGGCATCGTCAAACCCGAAATGCAGGACTAAGGAGTCGCCGCCGTGCGGGTTTTTCACGATGGGGAAGTACACCCCTCCCTCCTTGGCGGCTGTCTGTTCGTAGTGCGCGAGGATGTTGTCGAGTGCGACTGCTTTGACACGCCATCCCTTATTTTCAACACGTGTCAGCTCTACCCCGACATTGCCCGCCGTCCCGCTTCCCTCTTTCGGGGAGAGGTAGACGAGGAAACCGGCGTTCTCCTCGTTCATGAGAACGTTGCGCAGGGGTATTTGCCCGCGCAGCTTCAAGTCTCCTTCTTCGAACATCATGCACAGACCTGCCAGCGTAGCGTCCGACACCTCCGTGCCGCTCACGAACCCACGCGCCGCATTCATATCGCCGTGTGCCAAGGATCCCAAGAAGCCCTCCACCACACTGATGGCATCGCTCTGCACGTCCACCTGCGTTTTGTCCGCCGACACTTTCTGCACACTTACGACTCGCGGTTTCCCTTGAGCAGGTGTCTCTACCGTCACAAGCAGGTGCTCCTGCCCGCTTTCGGTGGATAGCCGGTAGCGCGTCTTTTTGCCGTCTGTGCCCTGCTCGGGCAGTATCGTACCCACCTCCTGCACCGTGACCTTTTCCTCTCCCGGTGTCCACTCCTGTATGGCTTGTTGAGACTCCTGCGAAAGCCCTTCCTGCTGAACGAGTTCCTGCACAGCTTCCTGCTTCTGTTGCTCCGGCATTTGCAGAACTTGCGCGAGCCGGAGTGCCTCGGCATGCTCCGCCGAATGCGGTCGCTCAGTGGGCGCGGGCGGTTCGACTACCGGCTGCTCCTGCGGGGGAGCGGGTGGCTGCTGTGTGTCCGTCCCTTGACCACCGGGTGGTGTCTCGGGTTGTTGGGTGTCGCTCGTTGCCTGCGTCGCGGGTGGCTGCTGCTGCCCCGCATTCCGACTCTCTGCCTCCTTCATGATTCCGCGATAGATGCCGGTAACCGTCGCCGCTATGAGTAAGAGGATAATGAACAGAATAAAGAATGGATGTTTTTTCATGGTGTGAGGTAATGTTGAGGTGTTACGGGGATGACTCCGGGTTCTCCCGGCAGCTCGGTGGGACGCTCGCTTTCCCGTGTACCGGCTTCCAACGACCGGATGCGGCGCACTTCCGCAAAAGGATCGGGGATGGGTGGCGCGGGGTATTCGGCGAGTAACTTCGCCGGGTCCACGCGGTTCATGGTACCCGTCGGGTGGTATCCGCGCATACCCGCCTCAGTGCTTTGCGAGCGAATGACTTCAAAGTGTAAATGTGCTAGGTACTTTCCATCAGCTGTGCCGATGCTGCCGACCCGTTGCCCGCGACTCACCATCTGCCCCACTCGCACGTCCCGCGTGTCCAAATGCGCGTAGAGAGTTTGGATTACCCCTCGTTCTTTCGGGATACGGTGCGCCAACACAACCACGTTGCCCCATTCCGCCGAGGGTTTCCCGCTGTACACGACCAGCCCGCGCCCCGCAGCACTCACCTCCACACCTAAGTCGGTATTTTCACCGCCTATCCCGTTGAGGTCTTCGCCGGTGTGGTGCCCATGCCGCTTTTCATTCATCGCCCCGAACGGTTGAGCATCATAGACCATCGCCCCACTCGGGGCTCCGCATGGCCACTGAAAGCCGTCCACTTCCGGCGCGGTGACCAGCTCTTCCGCCCGCAGCAAAATCAACCCGCCGAGTACCCTCGCCACCGGCTGTGCCATCGGCTCCGCCCTCTGCGCATCCCGCACCTCCTCCCGTCCCCTCCCGACATCACTCAGCCACCAACATACCCCCGCCACACCCACCCCCGCAAGCACATAAAACAGCTTGCGAAAAATCGGCGTCTTGCGCGTCCCACTCATCCCCCACATTCTACCCCCTCACGTCCCGCCTTTCAAGCAAATTCAGAGTGCTGCATTGCAAGTAGAAATGTGTCTTGCACAGTTTGCAACGAATAAATGCTTTGGCGACATACCTACAGTTGATAGCAACCCGATTGCCTGTACAACTACTCTCGCAGGTTCACCGACCTTTGATTTCAGGGGCAGGTACTATGTTCATTGTGCCCTCACTTTGCCGCAACCCCCTACGGGCTGGGGAGTTTTTTGCTTTTTTTTTTGTGTGACTATTGTGCGGGAGTACCCTTTTTATTTTCCTAGAGACTTGTATCGTACCGGCAAATCTGACGCAGCCCCCATCCGCACAACCACAACCTTATCGCGTCTAACTCCTCCACTTCGTATCTCGTACTTGTGGCAGGCGTATGTGGTAGGCAATTGTCATCGCCCACCACTAACCCTCCAATTTTATTGGGACAGGTGCGAACTGGATGAGGAGCATTCCGCGCGGAGTTGGGTGGCTCGTGCCAGCAGAGACTCGCGGGTGTTCGGCAGAGTCTCAGCCTGAACCTCAACGAGTAGTTGCTCGAGGATTTGGCCGAGTTGGCGACCCTCTCCCAGATGGGCACGTAGGAGGTCATCGCCGTTGATGGCGAGGTGACGGATATTGTAGGCAGGCGGGGTATCCCACACTTCCGCTAGGAGAAAACGCGCGGCACGCACCGGTTCCTGCGGTTGGTGCCGCAAGGTAGTCATAATCCAATGTGCCATAAACAGCTGCTCCACCATGGGTTTGGAGATCGCACCGATCAGGCGTCTCATCTGAGGGCGGGAAGTGGGCAGAGGAGCGGGCAGACGGTCCAGTAAAGTAGTAACGAAGCGGACTGTGGCGTTGTCGCACTTGAGTCGGTGCAGGGCAGAGCTCACGGCTTGATGTTCCAGTTGATGCAGGAGCATGGCGAAACGGAAGGGGAAGTCGCCCACCGCAGAAGCACACACGGCACTTACGGTGCGGACCCAGCGATCCGTGCCGTCCGGTAAAAGGGTACCGGCGAGAGGCGCAAGCTCCGGGAGGATGGTCGCGAATACCTCCGGGAAAGCCGTCAGCATATCCCCCGCTCCGCACGTGGTCAGGATGCCTTGCAACTCCTTGTAAATACGCTCGGCACTAATATTCTCAAGTAACAGGCGATTGCGACGAATGGAATAAGCCGTTTCTGTTTCGATGTCAAAACCGAAACGCGCGGCAAAACGGAGCGCACGCAGGATGCGCAAACCATCCTCGTTGAAGCGCACATCCGGCTCACCCACGCAGCGCAACAGGTGCTTCTGCAGGTCTCCCTGCCCACCGAACTCATCTACCAAACCGGTTGAGGGATTATATGCCATGGCGTTGATAGTGAAGTCACGACGCGCGAGGTCATCCTCCACGCGGGAGACAAAATGGACGGCATCGGGGTGACGATTGTCGGAGTATTCTCCATCGGTGCGGAACGTGGTCACCTCCACATTGCGGCGGTGAGACCGCACGGTAATTGTGCCGTGCTTTAGACCCGTCTGAAACACTTTCCAGTTGCGAAATACCTGCAACATCTCATCCGGTTTCGCATCTGTGCACACATCCCAATCCGCCGGACCCAACCCCAGCAAGCTATCCCTTACACAGCCTCCCACCACAAACGCGGCAAACCCCATGCGCTCCAGTTCGTTAATCAGCTCTGTTACATAAGTCGGTATGGTAATCGTTGGCATAGTTCTGTAAGAGGTGCTAAATTATGATCTTTTTCTTTCAATGAACAGAATATCTGCATACGCCGAATGACAGTTACCGGCGTACTCAAAATCCACCTTTAGTAAACGTCTTGCATCGAAATTATCAAGATATAAATCAATACATTTGCCGAGGAAATCAAATTCTCGTTTCAATTTCCACGATGCTTCCATGTTATCCGAATCAACAAGTACGACAAATAAGCGGTTATCGACGCCAAAACGCATGGTTCCTTGGTGTTCATAGAGCCAGCGGATTAACTCAAGGGGTTCCTGTCGTGCTGCGTATAATACGCGTCTTCGATTGGCTTGCAATTCCCGCAGGACGTCGTCGTGAGAAGATTCCCGCAGTTTCTCTGTGATAGCATATACAATCTGATTCTCAGAGGCGTGAATGTCAAACGTTATATTCGCAGCACTTGCCTGCTTCTTGAGCCAACTTACCTCACGTTGACGGTATATGCCTTTCAATTTATCCTGCATGTATGCGTTCGGGAAAAATGTCACCTTCAAGTCCAGTGGAATACCATCAATGAAAAAGTCCACCCCTTTTATTTCACCTATCGCCGGAACGACTCTGCGATGTCTGGCAAAAATGGATTCAATCAGGTAAGAAGACCAATTGTTATACCAACTTACTTCGACGTAATTCCATGCTTGCTGTTCAATCTCCGGTCTCCTCCGACAGAGTTCGTTGAATGACGCAACAGACTTGACGTAACGGGAGACTAGGTGTCTATCAAGAGAATTTTCTTTATCGCCTCCCCAGTCGTAGAAAGAGACTTTATATAGGTCCTCCTTTAATTGCGCTTCGTCTATGCCCTTCATTTGATACCATGCATTGGCGGGATCCCGCAGAAAACTGTCGAGCATCTGAGTTGCCTCGTGAGGAATGACCCGTAGTTTAGCAAACAACTCCATAGACCGTGCATGCAGCCCGGTCTCTACGAGATGAATTTTGAATTGAGCCAAAAATTTGTCCATCAGAGCCTTACGGCTAATAGCTTTTATTTTAAGCCAAAGGATACCCTCAGGATTGTTGATGAAGAGAGAAAAAGCTTGTGTCTTAAACCGCTGCTCCCAACTTAGATATGATGAAGACTGCATCGCAAAAATCAATAGGGTGTGCACAAGAGCAGGAGTTCATTACTACCGGCAACGCTCCCTTTACCCCCGCGTGATGCAGTGTATTCTTTACGGAATATCTCAACCCGACGGTAGGGAGCGATCATCTCCTGCATTTGATCAATAGCCGGATAACTTCTATCGTTATAGCTGATCAACCATGTGGGAATGTGTGCCGAGAGGGCGAAAAGTCTTTGAAAATTCCTCTTTGCTTCAGATTTTTTGTCAAATCCACTATAACGCTTAGGTTCATAGCGGTTTATACTATTGACAAAGTGCTTATCCTTCCAGTAGACGACAAAGGTTTCTAGCAGATGGTAAAACGATTGATAGTCGGCATGACTGCCACAATAGGGCGGATCAAAATAAACAAAGTCAATATTGTCGAGGTGCGGCAGGAGGTCCAATGTATTTTCGTTAAAACTTTGGCAATACTTCCCATTATCAAAAACTGCGTCATTATACGACGGCAGCAGATTGAGGAAAATTTGTTTAATGGGAAGAACGAGGGAGCGGTTCCTGCGCACACGATCCGGGGAGAGTGCGTATTTCAGTGCCTGAGTATGGGCAAAATGCCCCATCGTTACCTTACGGGTCAATGAGCGACACATGACTGTAAGAGCGAGGGCTCGTTTGTACGGGTCACCCAATGCTCGGACGTTAAGTCTGAAAGAGTCCAGGAAACGTGCCTCATCCACCGAAAAGAAAATGTTGGCAAAGAGATTCTCCATCAAATGCTCGTCACAGTCCGCATGCAACTGGGTAAACAAAGTACCCAAATCATTTCTGTCTAGGCGACTGCGCTTATTTTCAATCAGAGCCTTCCCGATCTGATAACTGAAGGAAAGGAAGTCGTTGCACAGGACAGACTTCCCTAGCTGTTTCATTGTGAATGCTATAGACTGCGTTCCACCGAAAGCATCCAGTACCCTCTCTGCATCCGGGGGAATAAAATGAGCTATCCACCGGCGGTGGACATATTTCGCACCGAGATATTGGGGAGGCGGGAATTGATACTCCCGGAAGCGGTAATGTTGAAATAGCGTGTCCACCCGGCAATTTCTCGTTGGTGCTTTGACAAACTACAGACACGCACGGAAGGAACGAGCTGTCCCTCCCGTGCGGTTGAGAACGAGAGAGGATTGACTATGACTGAGGAGCGGCTGCTTCGGAATAATCGATAGCGGCAA
>CAYWNS010000037.1:0-18120 GCA_964459715.1 uncultured Akkermansia sp. | reverse complement strand
AGGTCGCACTAACGGCGGCTGAAGGAGACGAAGCCGCTGATCCCGGTGCCTCCGGCGGACAGCAGCTCGTCTTACACGGTACGCCGGTGTCCGGCGAGGATAGTCCTTGGCGGCAGGCTGTTAGGAGTAGTAACTCCGCTGCCGGTATCTCCTTGATCGTAAACGCCATCCTTGCGGGTGCGCAGAGTGATGTGTTCGTGGGTGTGCGCGAGTCCGTAGCGCATAAGATAACTACGGGCGATGCAGCCGGTGCTGCGCGCATCGCCGCTGCGGTAGCCGGGAGCACGGTCACGGCAGTTTCCTCCGCCGTGGATGACGGTCTGCGCGACCACCTGCTCCGCATGCGCGGCTATGCCCAGCAGCCGAATGTCAAGGTCGATGAGGGCAAACGGAAGTTGCATTTCTGGGTGACACCGGAGGTGAACTTCGCCCGAGTTGACGCGGACGGAGATGAAAGCGGCTACGATATGGACAGCTGGGGCGGCAACTTGGGGGCGGATATGCAGGTGCTCAACGAGAGCTCCCGCGTCGGGCTTGCCCTATCGGCTTCGTACGGTGACTTGGATGCCGACGCCGCCGACAGTGCTGACGGGTCAATCGACAGTTACTACCTGAGTCTGTACACTCACATACGCACCGGTAAGTGGTTGCACACCGGTATCCTAGCTCTGGGTACTCACTCGGCGGACCTCGACCGCACGGTCAATTACGATACGGGTGTGTACCGCACAAACGGCTCGACCGATGCTTTCAGCGCGGGGCTCTTCTACGAGTTGGCGTACGATGTGAAGCTGGATAAGGACGGGAAGCAACTGCTGCAACCGCACGTGCAGATGATGCTGCGGCACACGTCTGTCTCCGGCTGGAGCGAGGGTGCGCCCGACGGTATGGGGCTGATTGTGGATGACAACGATGCCACCACCTTCACTCTCGGTGTGGGTACCCGCTGGGTGAGTTTCTGGAATACCGGTGCCGTCAACAGGAGTGTGCGTACCGAACTCGGGGCTACCATCGCGCAGGACTTCGGTGATACGCAGCCGGAAGCGGATGTTGCTCTGCAGGCTAACCCCGGATTCCGGCATACCGTGCGCGGTTCCGAGGCGGGCAATACCTCGGTGCAACTCAACGCGGGTGTGTCCGTCCCGGTGTCGAACACCGTTCAGATTTTCCTGAACGCCGCGAGCACCTTGCGCACGGACTCTTCGACATGGGGGCTAGGTCTCGGAGTCAGAGCTGCCTTCTAGCCCTTCGTTTGGATGTTTCATACATAGGGTTTGGTTTCCTCGTGCAGTCATTGCATCCCGCGATGGCTGCACGAGTTTTTCACGCCCCAACATCCCACCTCTCTCCCCCACCCACCCCACATACGCATCGTTCCCGCTTTGCGTCCACCTTCCCGCCGCACACATTCCCCTGTTACTACCCCATACCTCCCGCCACAGCTTTGCCACTTCGTACTTCGTACTTCGTACCTCGTACTTGATCACCTCCCCTTTCTCCTTGCCTTTTTCCCCTCTTTGTGTTAGCATGACCCCACGATGATCACAGATCGTCAGGGCTTGCAGAAGTGGGCAGATCGAGCTCGCGCGCAAAAGCCGGAGCGCACGGCGTTGGACTTGGAGGCAGACAGTTTGCACCGCTACGGAGAGCTGCTCTGCCTGATTCAATACGCCGACGAAAGCGGTGTGGAAATCATCGACCCCCTCACCGTGGACGACCTGCGTCCGTTCCGCGACTGGTTAGTCGGGGCACGAGTCTGGATGCACGGCGCGGATTACGACATCTACCTCCTTCTCCGGACATTCGGTACCCTGCCCGCCATGATCCTCGACACCCAAATTGCGGCACGCCTGCTCGGTTTTGCGCAATTCGGACTCGCGGCACTGGTCGAGCGTTTCTACGGCATCAAACTCAACAAGAGCAATCAGAAAGCCAACTGGGGGCTGCGTCCCATCCCGCAATCGATGCAAGCCTACGCGCAAGGTGATGTCAAATACATGCTCGATATGGCTGACCGGCTGTCGGAACAACTGAAAGTCCTCGGCAGATATGATTGGTTTTTAGAAAGTTGTGAATACAACACGGAGCAAGTCCGCCGCCGGATGAACTCCGACCACACCGAGCCTTGGCGCATTCGCGGCTCTGGCTCCTTGGGACGTCGGGGGCTCGCCGCCTTGCGTGAATTGTGGCACTGGAGGGATTCCGAGGCACGTGAGGCTGACAAACCGGCGTTCATGGTCTGCTCCAACGAGGAGCTCCTTCGCCGGAGTGCCGTGTTGCAGGACTTCGGCGTGTTGCCGCCGCCGCGCGGCAGCCGAAGACGTATCTCGCGTTACAGAGCTGCCGAACGTCGCTTCCGTCTCCTCGATGAATACGAGTATCCCCTCCGGCGGCACCGCGCCGAACAAAAACATCTCGGCGTGAAGTACGAACAGAGCTTGGAGCACTGGTTGGGCAGGCGGGACGCCCTCGCCGCGCGCCTCGGCATTGATGCCGGGCTCATCGCCACACGCGCGCAGGCGGAGCTCATCGCGGAGGACGAGGCGTCCGGGTTGGCTGCTCTCATGCGCTGGCAGCGTGAGCTCCTGCTCTCTTCGGTGAACGTGTAACCGCGTATGCCTCGCCCCTCCCCGAGTACCCGCCGCCTCGGTTGCGCCGAACTCAAGCGCGTCCTCGTGCTCATGCTGCCTCTCTATCTCGCCAATCTGATGAGTGTGGGCATGGGAGTCACCGACACCATCGTGGCGGGTCGCGCCGGTACAACTGCGCTGGCAGCCGTTGCCCTCGGCACCTCGGTTACCGCCCCCGTCATGGTCTCCGTGGGGGCGATTTTGAGTATTATCGGTCCGATGATCGCGCGGTGTGTGGGTGCCGGTCAGGAAAGCCGCATCGGTCTCTTGCTGCACAACGCCAAGTTGCTCTGCGTGGCTCTCATGGTGCCGGAATTCCTACTGCTCTACGCGGGCAGTTGCGCGTTCCCGTACATCACGGATTCCCCACTCATGGCGCAGGAAGCGCGCCGCTACGTGTATTTCGTGATGCTCGCCATCCCGGTCTCGCTCCTCATGCGCGTGGTGCAGGGCTGCTGGGAGGGCTACGCGCAGACCCGTCCGGCGATGGTGGTGTGTCTGCTCGGTTTACTGCTCAATATCCCGCTCAACTACGCATGTGTGCTGGGGTGGTGGGGTTTCCCCGCCCTCGGTGGAGCGGGCTGCGGTCTGGCTACCGCGATCGTGCATTGGCTGATGTGCATCACCCTACTGATCATGCTGCTGCTTTCTCCGCAGCACGCGGCTGTGGCTCGGCGACTGCTTTCCCTGCGCCACCGCGCGGGTGCCTTTTTCGCTCGGGTGCTTCGGCTGGGGTTCCCCCTAGGTGTGGCTTCCTTGTGCGAAATGAGTTACTTCTGCGTCATCATGCTCGTGATAGCTCCCTTGGGGGCGCAGATGGTCAGTGCCCAGCAGATTGCCATCAACATCTCGAGCGTCCTGTTCATGTTTCCCCTCAGTCTGAGCATCGCCGTTTCCATTCGCGCCGCCTATCACATCGGCGCGGGGAATCGGCATTCCTTTCGCCTCATGGTCAGCTCCGTTTCCCGCTTCATGTATGCCGCCACCCTCGTCTTTATGGCTGCGGTCATCCTCTGGCGCAGAGAAATCATCTCGCTCTACACATCCGACCCCGCAGTGCTCGCCACCGCCTCCGTCCTCGTGGTACTCTGCGCGGTCTACCAATTCTCGGACGCCACGCAGGCTTTGATGGCGGGTCTACTGCGCGGCTGCCACGACACGTCTATCATCACTTGGGCAAATATCGGCTGTTACTGGCTCTTCGGCTTCCCCCTTTCGGTCATCCTCATCCGCACGGATTGGCTCCTCCCCGCCATGGGTCCGCAGGGTGCTTGGTGGAGTTTCATCCTCTCGCTCTCTCTCATTGCCCTCGTATTCCGCCGCCGCTTCCTCGCCACCTCCGCCAAGCTCTTCCCCGAGCAACCGCCCACCTCGACCGCTTCCCCTCCACCGAACCCTTAATCTCTTTCTTAACAAACAAACAATCAAATGACTACGCATCATTTATTACTCAATGACAACCACAGTATCCCGACGATTGGCTTCGGGGTATTTCTGATTCCCATCGGCGGTCCTACCTACACCGCCGTGCGGCTTGCCCTCGATGCCGGTTACCGCCATATCGACACTGCCGCCGCTTACTTCAACGAAGAAGACGTGGGCAAGGCGGTGCGTGACAGCGGCATCCCGCGTGAGCAACTCTTTATCACGAGCAAACTCTGGATTTCCGACTTGGGGTATGCCGGGGCTCAGCGCGGTATCGCGCGTTCTCTGCGTAAGTTCGGGATGGATTACATGGACCTCTACCTCATCCACCAGCCCTACGGCGACGTGCTCGGTGCTTGGCGTGCCATGGAGGTAGCCCGTGAGCAGGGGCTCATCCGTTCCATCGGTGTCTCGAATATGACCCCGACCATTTACAATAAGTTTGTCCCGAACTTTTCAGTCAAACCGGCTGTCAATCAAGTGGAATTCAACCCGACCTTCCTCCAACGCGAGCTGCGCGCATGCATGCAAAAGGACGGCACTGTGCTTGAAGCGTGGTATCCTCTGGGGCATGGTGACGCCGCTTTGCTGCGTTCCCCCGTCATCACCGACCTCGCCCAGAAGTACGGGAAGAATGCCGGTCAGATTATCATCCGCTTCGAACTTCAGGAAGGGGTGGTCTCTCTGCCGAAATCCGTGAATCCTCAGCGGATTAAAAGCAACCTAGAGGTCTTTGACTTCGAGCTCTCGCCCTCCGAAATGCAATCCATCCGCTCCCTCGACACCGGCAGGGGCAAACACGATCCGGACGCCCCGGGCATGGGCGAAGCCCTCAGCAAAGCGATCGTCATCAAGGACTGACATCTAGGGCTTTTCTCGCTCCCTCCCCGGAGGAATCCGCAGTCCGCCCCCGTAGGTGCCTTATGCCCTTTTTCGCGGGACAACCCCCACCGCCGCGACAAAGCGTCACGGCGGTCTCCTGCCCCCCCCTGTGGCGGGATGTACCCGGTTTATTTCCCGAAATACCGCTTCAGCAAGCCGTCGAAGCCCTTGCCGTGCCGCGCCTCGTCCTTGCACATCTCGTGCACGGTGTCGTGGATAGCATCGTAGCCGAGCTCCTTGGCACGCTTGGCAATCGCGAGTTTCCCGGCACAGGCTCCGAACTCCGCCTCTGCCCTCAACTCCAAGTTCTTCTTGGTATCCGGATGCACCACCTCACCGAGCAACTCGGCAAACTTCGCCGCGTGCTCCGCTTCCTCAAACGCGTACCGCCTGAATGCCTCGGCTACCTCCGGATAACCCTCCCGCTCTGCTTGACGACTCATAGCCAAGTACATGCCCACCTCGCAGCACTCCCCATTGAAATGATCCCGCAAGCCCTGCACGACTTCGGCATCCAGCCCCTGCGCGACCCCTATGCGATGTTCATCGGCATATACCTTCTCCTTGCCCTCTTCGATGAGTTCGAACTTGTCTTCGCCCTTGACTCGGCAAACCGGGCACGACTCCGGGACTCCATCACTCTCGATGATCGCCCCGCATACTTTGCATCTGTATTTCATAACCTTCTGTAATGTGTGATTCCGGGCTCCCGCCGCATCCGACGTCCGCCCGGTCTTATTCTATTCATCTACCCCATCCGTGTCAATTCCCGAGTTTGACACCGCGAAAACTCGCCACACGTGTCTACACCTGTCCCAAGAAACTTTCTAAAAGACGTCGCAATGCTAATCCCCACGCAGGTTACGGACGCTCTGCGTACCAAGGGGACTTCAACATCACGGGTGCATGGATTTAGTTCCCTCACGTCGTTTTGGCTTTGCCTCCTCCCGCCATGCCCGCGCAACTCCGTTGCGCCTAACTCCTTCACTTCGTACCTCGTACTTCCATTCTCTCGCGTCTTCCTGCCTCAAAGTCACCGCCCACCACGAAGTTCATATTTTTCTTGGGACAGATGTGTGCGGGAGGAGATTCGTTCTTGACACATCGGCAGATACGGATTATGGTGGAGGGGTATGCAACGCCGTGACTTTATCAAACTAGGGTTCGCCGTGGGTGCCGGGTTTTCACTGAGAACACTGGGTGGGCTGTTTCCCGTGGCTTATGGGGAAGAGGCACCTGCCCCCATCGGCACACCGCAGTTGGTGGCAGTGCGTGGGAACGACCGCGTAGCCATGCTGGACGCAGCACTGTCCGCTTTGGGTGGCATAGCAGCTTTTGTGAAATCCGGGCAGTCTGTCGTCCTTAAACCCAATTGTGCGTGGGACAAGACACCCAACATGAGTGCAAACACGCACCCCTCCCTCGTGGGGCACATGGTCAAACTGTGCAAAGAAGCCGGAGCTTCGAAAGTGCTCGTCTTCGACCATGCCTGTGATGACTGGCAGCGCGCCTACCGCACCAGCGGCATTCAGGAAGCTGTGCAAAATGCCGGAGGTGAGATGATCAGCGGTGCCGACGAAAGCATGTACAGGGAACACAAGAGCCCCGCCGCTCGGAACCTGACCCACGCAAAAGTTCACTCTGCCATTCTGGATTCGGACGTGTACATCAATATGCCCGTCCTCAAGCACCACAGTGGAGCACGCATGACCGCCTGCATGAAAAATGCTATGGGGCTTGTCTGGGATAGGAGATTTTTCCACAGCCATGACCTGCATCAGTGCATCGCCGACAGCGTGCTGCTGCGCAAACCGGACCTCAACGTGCTGGATGCCTTCGCCCCCATGCTGCGCAATGGTCCTAAGGGGAAGGACGAGAGTGACCTCATTCAGACACATGCCTTGCTGGTCGGCACAGACATTGTGGCGGTCGATGCCGCCGCCTCAAAGCTGCTGGGCAATGCCGAGGGAGATGTACGCCACATCGATTTGGCGGCAGAGATGGGGCTCGGTTACAAAGACCTCTCTAAGGTGAATATCCGCCGCATTTCCTTGGCTTAGTCCGCCGTACTTTCCATATTTGCTTCAATTTCACACATTTAGCTCAGCTCATGTGGCGATGGTCTCGAATTCTCTGTGCCACTGCGGTGTCGCTCTCGCTGGTGTGGGGCTTCATCAACATCCATAACACCGACCCCACATGGTGGGAGCATGCCATAGAGCGCGTGCAGTTGATACCCGCTCTGCTCGGCTCGCTGAGCGGCGTGGCTTGGGCATGCGTCATCCTCGCTGTGCTTGCGGGCATTACCCTCATTTTCGGGCGCGTGTACTGCTCTTTCATCTGCCCGCTGGGAATCGCCCAAGATGCCGTCATTCACATCCGCCGCTTTGTGGACCGTCTGCGCGGTAAGAAACCCGCCGGTCCCGCGCGTCGCTACGCCCCCCCGAGAAATATCCTGCGCTATTCCGTGCTGCTCACTGTGGTTGTAGGGTCTCTGCTCGCGGGTGCTGCCGTCCTAGCATGGGTTGACCCATATAGCATCTGCGCCCGTTTCCTAGCCAGCGTTGTGAATCCCCTAGCTTCAGACGCCTACGACCTTGCGGTGGGAGAGTCTGCGGTCTCCCCGGCATGGTCGCGCTACGGATGGCTTATTCTAACGGTAGGGGGCATGTTGCTTATCCCACTGATTTTAGCATGGTGGCGTGGGCGCATCTACTGCAATACCTTCTGCCCGGTGGGCTCTCTCCTAGGTCTCCTCTCCTTCCGCCCCCTCCTGCGCATCGGTATGGACCCGCACGGCTGTGTGCGCTGCGCAGCCTGTGTACGTGCCTGCAAAGCCCAGTGCATCGATCTGAAAAACTATCGCGTCGACACCTCGCGCTGCATCAATTGCTACGACTGCGTGTCTGCCTGTGAGCACGGTCTGCGTCCACACCTCGTGAATCCTCTCTGCGAGCCCGGTTCAGAGTTCATCCTACCCACCCCGCCGCCGTCGCAACAGGACTCCACAAGCGCGGGCAACTCCCGCCGTGCCTTTTTAGGCATGCTGGCTACAGCCGCCCCGGTTGCGGTTGCCGCATCTCTACCGGCTCAGCCACCCACCACCTCCGGTGTCAATGAGAACTCTGCCCCCGCCACATCCCCGCCGGGAAGTGTCTCCGTGCCGCGTTTCCTCGACCACTGCACAGGCTGCGGTCTCTGCATTACCGCTTGCCCGACGCATGTGCTCCAACCCTCTTTCCTGCAATACGGAATACGGGGTGTATTCAAGCCGCATCTCGACTTCTCAAAGGGCTTCTGTAACTTCGACTGCACGGCATGCAGCTCGGTCTGCCCGGAGGGGGCTATCCTCCCCATTTCCCGCCCCGACAAACAGCGCACCCAAATCGCCCTTGCTTCTTTCCACAGTGAACGTTGCATCGTTCACTGCCAGCAAAATGAATGCGGGGCGTGCACGGAGCATTGTCCGACCAAAGCCCTTAGCACCTTTGAGGGGAAAGTCCCCTCGTGCGACATAAACGCCTGCATTGCTTGCAACTCCTGTGTCCAAGTCTGCCCACAGCACGCCATCTCTCTCGTCCCCGACGGAGCAGACGGGCAGCACGCTCATATCGACCGCTCAAAATGCGTTGCCTGTGGTCATTGTGCCCGCGTATGTCCCTCCGGTGCTATCAAGTCGCACAACCTCCTTGTCCCGATACTGGACGAAAAGCTGTGCATCGGCTGCGGTGCGTGCAGCTACGCCTGCCCGGTGCGCCCCCAACGTGCCATGCAAATCACCCCTCGCCGCCAACACCTCCGAGCCGATGTGCGTCGCGAACAGCCCGCCCAAAATCCCGTCAGCACAGAAGACTTCCCCTTCTGACCCTACCCTTGACAATACTTCATACTTGTGGCAAGCGTGTGTGGTGGGCACTTGTCAACGCTCTGCCCTGAGCCATCTCTCCCCGGAACGGACATTCCTTTGTCCCGCTCTTTTTCCTTTTTTAGCTCCGACATTGTTAGAACAGACATGATGGACAAAAAAATTTTACTCCTGCTGCCCCGCACCCCACACACTTTTCCCTTCCCTCTTCACTCATCTTCCCCCACGTTGTCCATCACGCACTACACGTACCACGGGACTGTCAACCTCACGGGCGCATTGATTTATCCCTCACGCGTGTTTCTCGCTTTGCTTTCTTCCAACTTTCCCACGCAACCTTGTTGCGCCCAACTTCTTCACTTCGCCCTTCGTACTTGATCACCTCCGTGTTTTCCTGCGACAAAGTCATCGCTCTACTCTGAACGTTTAATTTCTCGGGGACAAGTTTGACATTTGCCCACATCTGTCCCAATAAAATTTTCAGAAAAGGCTGCGATGCTGCTCCCCATGCGGGTTACAGACGCTCTGCGTACCAAGGGGGCTTCAACATCACAGGTGCATGGATTCGGTTCCCACGCGTTGTTCCGGCTTTGCTTCTTCCACCTCCCTCTGCACAACTCTGTTGCGCCTAACTCTTTCACTTCGTACCTCGTACTTGATCACCCTCGCGTCTTCCTGCCTCAAAGTCACCGCCCATCACGAAGCTCATATTTTTCTTGGGACAGATGTGACATTTGCCGTTTCCGGAGTTCTTTTTGCTTGACCGGATGGGGGAGGTGTGTGACAAAATGGGCGGCAGAGACTATGTACTCCTTCCGCCACACAATCGCCACCAGTGAAGTGGGAGAAGACGACCTGCTGCGTCCCGGTTCGATAGCTATGCTCATGCAGGATTGCAGCACTTTCCAATTCCAGCGCGTTAAAAAGTTCAACGATGCCCTACTCAAGTATCATCTGGCGGTTTTCCTCGTCTCTCGGCAAGTGGATATTTTACGTTTACCCGCCTACGGAGAAGAAGTGGAAGTCTGGACGGGTATTCACGGTTGCAAGAGCTTTTACGGATTGCGCAACACGACGATTCGTGATGCAGTCGGGGAGCTCTGTGTCGTGAGCTTCGCTGTGGGTGCCTTTGTCAATCTCGAAACGGGTAAACCCTTCGTGCTGCCCAAAGAGAGCTACACCGACATCGTGGACTGTGAACCCCTGCCCATGGAGTACCTCCCGCGCAAAATTACGCTGCCGCGCGACCTCTCTTTCACGGAAGTAATACACGACTCCGTGGTCCCGGGCTATCTCGATGCGAACCGCCACATGAATGCCGGTCGCGCTTTCGATTTGGCAGTGGGGCGTATCACCTATCCCCTGCGTCGCATGCGCGTTGAGTACAAAGCCCAAGCCAAACCCGGTGTCCCCATCTTGCTCGAGCGTGCCGATGTCTCCCCATCTCACACGTTTATGCAGTTACGTGGTGCGCAAAACGAGGTTTTTTCGATTTACGAATTCTTGGGATAAGGTTGGGCACTCTGACAGGCTTCCCCGCTCCGCGACGCGGACGTAGCAGCAGCTCCGGAAGGAACGATTGCGGGTCGAATATGGTGCTCGATTCCCATTTGCATCGCCCTACCCACACCTCCAACGACACGCGCATCTTCCCACCACACCCTTTCGCCCACCACACTCGCCAAAACCCCGGAAAATCAAGTACCGCCCCGCTGCATCTCACTGCCCTCGTGCCACAGCTTCGCGTGCTTCGTACTTGATCACGCTCGTGTTTCCCGCTGCAGAATCATCGCTCTACTCCAAGCATTTTATTTATTTGGGACAGATGTGGGCACATCTGTCCCAAGAAAATTTTCAAAAAAAGGCTGCACTACTAATCCCTATGCGGGTTACAGACGCCCTGCGTACCAAGGGGGCTTCAACATCACGGGTGCATGGATTTAGTTCCCACACGTCGTTTCGTCTTTGCCTTCTCCCGCCATGTCCGCGCAACTCCGTTGCGCCTAACTCCTTCACTTCGTACTTCGTACCTCGTACCTCGTACTTAATCACCCCCGCGTCTTCCTGCCTCAAAGTTACCGCCCGCCACGAAGCTCTTATTTTTCTTGGGACGGCTGTGGGGTGCTCGATTGCGAACGCAATAAAGCCTTGAATACGGCGGGCAAAATGGGTAAAATAGGGGCATGCTAACAGTCAGCCTAGCCTTGGGGGAGCATTCCTACGATGCGCACGTGGGCAACGGAGCACTCGAGTCTATCGGGTTCTTCTCTACGCGAGCCCGATTGCGCGGCAAGGCAGCACTCATCACGGATACAAATGTATACCCTCAGTACGGAGAGCGCGTGATGCGGAGTCTGGAAGATGCCGATTACGCCGTCAGCGTGCATGTGGTACAGGCCGGGGAGAAGAGTAAGAGTCTGCAGAAAGTGCAGGAATTAGTGGAGGAGATGGTGCACGCGGGACACGACCGTAGCAGTTTCGTGGTAGCACTGGGTGGCGGTGTGATCGGAGACTTAGCGGGATTTGTGGCGTCAGTCTACTTCCGGGGCATCCCGTATGTGCAAATACCCACGAGTGTAATGGCGCAGGTGGACAGCTCTGTGGGCGGTAAAACGGCAGTGGATGTACCGAGCGGTAAAAATCTAGTGGGAGCTTTCCACCAACCGCGCTTTGTCGTGACGGACCCCATCACCTTGCTCAGTCTGCCGGAGCGCGTATTGCGTGAGGGGATGGCGGAAATGGTAAAGCACGCGGCAATCAGTCGACCGAAGATACTTGTGACGCTGAGGCATCTGGCTGCTGAATTACCTATCGGTTTTTCCCTTTCCAACATTGAGCTACTCCCCTCCCTGATTGCTGAAAATATCGAGATCAAGGCTCGCATTGTCGAGCAAGATGAGAGAGAGACAGCCGGTGTTCGCTCTTTTTTGAACTTTGGGCACACACTCGGTCACGGGATTGAGGCGAGCGTTCCCTACGGTGACTTGCTGCACGGCGAAGTTGTGAGCTTGGGAATGCGCGCGGCTCTCTACCTCTCGCGTAGGCACGCCGGTCTGTCCGCCAGAGATGAAGCGGAGGTTATCCATACACTGGCGACTTGGCAACTTCCCCTGCAATTACCCGAGCAGGTAGATGTGCAGACGGCACTGGAGAAGGTGATGACCGACAAAAAGTTTTACCAAGGAGGCATTCGGTATGTTCTGCTCAAGCACCTAGGGGAACCTGTCATTTCTGATAAGGTGACACGCGAGGACCTCTGCGATGCGCTTAACTACCTCACCACACCGCCAAAACTCCGGAAAATCCGGTGACTTCCCAACTAACAATCCCTCACATCATGACAGATCCAAGAATATCCCAGCTGGCTAAAAATTTGGTGAACTACTCCTGCCGTGTGCAGACGGGCGAGCACGTAATGCTTGACATTATTGATGCCCCGGACGAAATCGGCGTTGAGCTTATCCGAGCTGTACGTGCGGCGGGAGGTGCCCCGCACGTGCGACTGCGCAGTGGGCGCATCTCAGCGGAAATGCTTGCCGGGGCTACTGATGCGCAGTATAGCTCCGTTGCCGCCCTCGAGCTCGAGGAGATGAAGGAAATGCAAGCATACATCGCCATACGCGGCAGTGCCAATGCGTACGAAAATTCCTCCGTGTCGCCGATGGCGATGCAACTGGCGCAGAAGCACATGCGCCCGGTGCACGAACAACGCGTGAGTCACACCAAGTGGTGTGTGCTCCGCTGGCCCACACCCTCCATGGCACAGGGAGCCTGCATGAGCACAGAGCAATTCGAAGATTTTTATTTCCGATGCTGTTTGGCAGATTACGGAAAGTTAAAGCAAGCGATGGATGTGCTGGCTGAGCGCATGATGAAAACGGACCGCGTGCGAATCGAGGGACCGGGGACGGAGCTGAGCTTTTCTATCCAAGGGATGCCGGCTATCCCATGCGCGGGTGAGTTCAACATCCCCGACGGTGAAGTCTATACCGCTCCGGTGCGTAATTCGGTGAACGGCACGGTGCGCTACACGGCACCCACTATCTACCAAGGAATCGCATTCGATGGCATTTCCCTCACTTTCCGAGACGGGAGGATTGTGGAAGCACACTGCAACGGCAAAGACGAAGCCCTCAATCACATCTTGGATTCGGATGAAGGAGCGCGTTTCATCGGCGAATTTTCACTGGGTGTCAACCCGGAAATCCTTCAGCCGATGCGCGATATTCTCTTCGACGAAAAAATTGCCGGGTCCTTCCATTTCACCCCGGGCAATTCTTACGAAAATTGCGACAACGGCAACCGTTCCCAAGTACACTGGGACCTCGTCTGTATCCAGCGTGCCGACTACGGTGGTGGCTCCATCTATTTCGATGGTGAATTAATTCGGAAGGACGGATACTTCCTTGACCCTGCACTGAGTATTCTCAATCCGGCATAAGACGCAATATCTTCCCCCTCTTCCGCTACCAGTGTGATGGGCGAGGCGAAAAGCGAAGCATCTACGGTATGAGTGTGTATCATTTTGTTGGGGCGGATGAAGCGTTTATGCTTGACAAGGGAGCGGGATTTAATTAAGTTTTGTTGAAGGTCAAGAAAGACTGAGAAGTACATGTACGAGAAGCGAAGCGAAGAAGAATACCGGCAGATGGAACTGAATCCTCAAACAGCTGACGGGGAGATGCATTCGCCGGAGCGGGTGAAAATGCGCGTGGAAAAGGCACGGCAGCAGGCGGAGTACTACGAACAGCAGAGGGTGCAGTTTGAAAATCGGCAGCAAGAGCTCGAATTGAGCAATGCCCAGAAAGCACTGTTCAGCGCAAATCTCAATGAGGTGGGCATGAAGTTATACAACGCCGTGCGGCGTTTAGAGGGGGAATTGGAGTCCATGGAGAAGGAGCAGCGTGATGTCAAAGCGGTAACAGAGTGCTTCAAGAGGCACATCCAAATCCTCTCCGCTCTGCAGCCGCATAATTGGAGTACAGAGGGGTTTGAAGCTCGTCTGCGCGAAGCCCTGCCTAAGCTGGACCGCGCGGAAAACGATTTTGATGAAGCGTACGCAATGGGAAGGCGTTTCAGGCACACAGACACGTTTCGCTACAAACCCGGTGATGATTACAGCCCTCGACTGAGCTGGCGCGCCATCCGGGATCATTTGCTGAAGGGTCTCGCGTTCCATCTCCCCCTTTTCTTCCTCATATTACTCACTTGGCTCATTTACCTCTGGGTACAATACGCCACTTCTTAATCCTTAGGTCTTTCCAAAACATGTCCGCACGACACATATCCCGACAAAAAGAGTTTGAACTACAGATCGCTGAGGCGCGCAGGAAGATGGAAGAGGCGCGTCTCGCGAGGCAGATTGCGCGTACAATGAGTCCGCAGAGAGATACCCCGGAACCCCGGCGTAGAGCGCGCAAACGTGTGGTGGTGAGTGCCGCGAGACCCGCAACCACGAAGGCTCTGCTGCTGGAGAATGTTGTTTTGCTCATCGTATTGACAGCCAGCATTATCGGACTCTACATGCTGAGTATGTACCTGTTGAATCAACCGAATATATGATGGTATACCATGGACGCACCCCATATCGATGTGGCTTATATTGCCGAGTTGGCGAAACTCGAGCTCAGTGAGGAGGAGCGCGCCCGCTACACGCGCGATTTGGAGCAGATACTCGCGTATGTTTCGCAATTGGAGAAGTGGGATACGCAGGATATACCGCCCATGTACCACCCCTTGGAGGTGTTCGATGCCCTGCGACCGGATACACCCGGCGTGAGTTTGAGCAACGAAGACGCCCTAGCCAATGCCCCACAACAGACGGACGGACAATTCCGTGTGCCTAAGGTGGTCGAGTCTGCTCACTGATATGCCTCTCACCTTCGCCCTATCCCATGTTCCCGAAGACCTCACTGACTGACTTGCGCCGCAAGCTCCGTGCGCGGGAAGTCTCCCCCGGCGAGCTGGTCCGCGAGTACGCTGACCGCATGCAACAGTTGAACCCGGACCTCGGTGCGTTCCTTTCGTGGAATACAGAACGTGCCCTACAAACTGCCGACCAAGTCAATCCGGACGCCGACTTGGGCGGGCTCCCCATCGCGGTCAAGGACAACATCTGTTGCATCGGCGAACCTACACGCTGCGCCTCCCGCATGCTGGAAAAGTTTGTGGCTCCCTACGATGCCACGGCTGTGTCCCAACTGCGAGCGGCGGGTGCGATCCCTTTCGGACGCACAAATATGGATGAGTTTGCCATGGGCTCTACCGGAGAGAATTCGGCATTTTACCCCACGCGCAATCCGGTGGACCCCACGCGGGTGCCGGGCGGTTCCTCCGGCGGCTCCGCTGCGGCTGTGGCTGCCGGGCTAATACCTGCTGCTCTCGGGTCGGACACCGGCGGGTCTGTGCGCCAACCGGCTTCGCACTGCGGAGTAGTCGGTCTAAAACCTACGTATGGGCGGATTTCGCGTTATGGTCTGGTGGCATTTGCTTCCTCGCTGGACCAGATCGGTACGCTCACCACCTGTGTGGAAGATGCCGCTCTGCTTATGCAAGTGCTCTGCGGGTATGATGCCATGGACTCCACTTCATCCCGTGAACCGGTGCCGGACTTCAGTGCCGAACTCCATAGTGACATTCGCGGGCTCCGTATCGGTCTCCCGCGTGAGTATGTAAGTTCCGGCAACGCCCCGGAAGTGCAGCAGGCACTGAAGGCGGCTGTAGCTGCTCTGGAGGCGCAAGGTGCCGAGGTCTGCGAGATTTCGCTCCCCCACACGGAAGCTGCCGTGGCTTCTTACTACATCATCGCCTGCGCGGAGGCGTCTTCCAACTTGGCGCGCTATGACGGTGTCCGCTACGGCTACCGTGCCTCCGCCCAATCGGATGCCCCGGGCGACATCTACGCTCGCAGTCGTACGGAAGGATTCGGTGAAGAGGTAAAGCGTCGCATCATTTTGGGAACCTATGTACTTTCCGGTGGCTACTACGATGCGTACTACGCGCGCGCCCAAAAGGTGCGCGCCTTGGTGTCACACGACTTTTCCCAGGCTTTTGCAAGCGGCGTGCAGCTCATCCTCGGACCGGTGGCACCGACCCCTGCCCCCGAACTGCGTGCGCGGGACATGAGTCCGTTGCAGGTCTACTTGGCGGATATTTACACGGTGTCGGCAAACCTCGCGGGTTTACCGGCTCTCTCTCTCCCCGTGCCACAGCCGGGTTTACCGGTCGGTGTACAGTTGCTCGCCCCACATTTTCAAGAGACACGCTTGCTCGGTGCCGCTGCTTCGTTGGAGCAAGCCCTAGCGTGACCTCCCCACCCCTTGATAGCTTCTTATTCTGAGTGCTTATGGTTCCTGTAATGCTTACCATTGCCGGGTCAGATTGCTCCGCCGGGGCAGGGTTGCAGGCAGACCTGAAGACGGGTTTTGCTCTGGGATGCTACCCGCTCACGGTGGTAACCTGCGTGGTCAGCGAGGTACCGGGGCGGGTGACAGGCATCGTGCCCATGGAACCCGCCTTCGTTGCCGACCAACTTGCCCTTTGTCTACGCTCCTTCCCAGTCGCTGCCGTAAAGTGCGGCATGCTCTACAGCCCGGCTATTTTGCGGGCTGTTGCGGGAACTCTCCCGCCGGATATTCCGCTCGTGGTTGACCCCGTGATGGTTGCCACATCCGGGGATTCCCTCATGCTCGCCGACACCCTAGCCGCTTACGAGCAGATGCTTTTCCCACGCGCCTCCCTCATTACTCCCAATCTGGATGAGCTTTCCCGGCTGACCCCCCTGCCCGCACCTCTTTCCGTGGAGAGGATGGGCGAGGCGGCGCGTATGCTATCCCGGCGAGTGGGCTGTTCCGTGCTCGCCAAGGGCGGGCACCTCGATGGCGATGCCTGCACGGACATCCTTTGCCTGCACCCCACCGGCGAGTCCCTTTGCTTCTCCCACCCGCGCATCTCCGATGTGTCGACACACGGTACCGGCTGCACCCTCTCCTCCGCCATTACCGCTTTCCTCGCCCGCCGTTTTCCCCTCCGCGATGCCGTCCGCCGTGCCCTCGCTTACACCGCGCACGCCATCGCCACCTCTCATCGCTGGAATCATACACAGGCATTGTGCCATATACCCGCCACTCCCGCCAATCTAGTCCCACACCTGCCCCGATAAAATTCTCGAAAATCGCCGCCACGCTGATCCCCAAGCGGGTTAGTGACGTCTTGGTGCTCAAGCGCAAATGGACTGAAAGAAAAACATCAGTAGCTCCAGCTGGTCCTCCCGCGTTACCAGATAACCGTCTTTTGGATCGAGCCACTGAAATGAGTGTACGGATTTGCGATCAGACCCTTTGGGTTGCCCCTCCGAATACGCTGGCAGAAGGTCTTCCATGCCCGGTCTCAGTGCCTGTACAATCTCCTGCGTGGTCAAAGGAGGCATGGCAGGTATGATGGTGGGTATGCCAAGCGGAATGCACCGCTCCACATCCCCCAAAATACGGCGGGAAAAGTAAAGCTGGTGCTTCTCAAATGGCGCAAACGGAAGTGTTTTTCCCCCGGGAGGAGGCGAGACAATCACATCCATCAGCTCATTAAAGCCCGCACTTTCATGGGAGACAATCTCCGGCAGGTGTACATTTAAGACACGTCCGTATTGCCTGTTCACCTCCCGATGTAGCGTAATCCTCCTCTGCACAAAAGGATCGTCACTTTTCTCGATGGTGGGCGTGTTCTCATCTGCATCCTCCGGGAACATGTCGCACGTCGTCACAAAAATAGTGAACTCGGGTTTAATGTCGGCAAGATGCGTGAGCAGTTGATAGGTCTCCGCTTCATCTTGTGTCTCATTTTGCCTTATCCGAACCGGTCCATCCGCCACTGCCGGGTCCAGACACACCAACGTGCGAAAACTATGCCCGAAGGTGCGGTGGAAATCTTCTTTGTCTATTAAATAATCAAAGTGCCGCCTCTCCGTCCAGTACTTCCCCAACAGGGTGCTGGCTCCAAGGAATGCTGTGACAGGGGAGGATGACATATCAGTGCTCGCGCCCACGCGGTCTCATTCTACCACCCTCCCGCCGGTTTGACAATTCCAAATCCGTGTACGGAACCGTCTTACTCACCACACCCGTCTCAATAAAATTCTCGAAAAACGCTGCGATGCTAATCCCCATGCGGGTTACAGACGCTCTGCGTACCAAGGGGGCTTCAACCTCACGGGTGCATTATTTATCCCCCACGCGTGTTTCCCGCTTTGCCTCCCTCCCCCCCCATGCCTACGCAACTCCGTTGCGCCTAACTCCTTCACTTCGTACTTCGTACTTCGTACCT
>CAYWNS010000036.1:0-18273 GCA_964459715.1 uncultured Akkermansia sp. | reverse complement strand
TTCTCTGTACACAGTCGGGTGACGGTTAAACTTCGCATCGTTGCGCAATAATACTTCAAAATATAAGATATCGTGGTTATGTTGAATCAAGCTATCGTTTTACAATACCCCCCCCCCCCCCCCCCCCGGTGTTAGCCCGCTGGGCATGGATGGCAAATGAGAGACTCCTACTGCCATGAAATTCAACATCGTGCGCACACACTTTTCGCATATCCCGCAATTTTTTGATTTATCGGCATTTCGCCAACATACCCGAAGGTGCTCCAAACCCACTGACCAATTCTTAATATACTCCGCCCGTTGCGTACGGGAATGCTCATATCCGTCTACCATGAAATGAAACGTATCGCTCGCTAAATAGGCATCCGTGACCGGATTGGTACCCCACGGTGTCTGAAAATGGTCGACTGTATCATCACTCGCTGATGCTCCGTAAAAGTACTTCTTATTGTAAAACTCCAACGTGGCTGCAATGACACTGCCGAAGCAATAACCCCATGCGATATCAAATTGCTCTCGATAATTTGTTTCCACCGGAATAAGCACGATGCCTAGATCATCGGTCATCATTTTGGCAGCCCGAAATGCCATTACAAACGACTCCCTCTCTGCCAGCGGTATGTCCGCACCCAGTAGCATAATGCTTTTATCTAGATCGTACTTGAAATGTTCGTCCAATCCATTTTTATACTTGTAGGCTGTATACGCAGCATCCAGTCCGCCAGAAAATGCCGTGATAAGTTTCCTATTATTCGGTCGGTAGTCATCATTTACCAATGGGGCATGGATGGTGATAGGTTTGCATCTTCCGGGAAGCCACATATTCCATATACGGCAAAATCTAGTGACATTATCTATCACTGATCTGCTAACGGGAGTATCAAATTCGAACTCTCCTCCACATTCCATCATGGGGAAAAGGAGGGCGTGAACAAATGGATCCGCTCGCTCCGTGATGTTTGCTGCTTCGTTTCTCGGGAATTTGAACTCAAGCTTTTTCTTCTTCCCAAAGTCACCTAAGGCAGCGAGGACGAGCTGCTTCCCTTCTTCATACCGTTTAATCTCGATTATGTGTACCATACATTACCAAATGAAAGATTCATACATCGACATTCTGTGCTGGGGCGTCTTTACCGGATTTAGGTAGCATGAAACAGTTGGGACAGATTACCGCTAACCGTGTGTATAGGATTCAGATGCTTCGGCACCTCCTTCACAAAATGGACACCGGGAATGCCGGAAAGCGAATTCTCGAACACGGCAGAAAGCTTTCCGTAGTTGTTGTCCATCAGATAGACTTCTTTACCCATGAGGACAGCAGCAATCGCGACATGCAGGCGGTCAGTAACCACAGCATCCACGCTATCTACCACCGAAAGCATTATTGCTGCACATTGTTTTGCAAATTCTTCGGACATATTTTCCGTTCCGAAAGCGTAAGAAGAGACATCCATATCGGATGGCAAGTGCGAGTAGATTGTCTCTCTATCCCTGCGGAGGAAGTGTCCTACTGTGCCCACGAGTTGACGTGCAGCAAAGACACGTGCAATGATGCGTCTGACGGAATCACCGAAGACTTCATTCCGAAAACAGAAGACAGAGGTATCCACTCGGAATGCCATATCGTGGTCGAGCAAAATTTCGGCATCACTATTTGCGCGTTTGAGATATTCGTAAGAACGGCGATCCCGACAAAATACCGTAAACCTGCTGTCCAGCTGCTGAACAAATCGAGGGCAATCGTGAAAGCTACTCGGTAAAACAAGAATCTTTTTTGCACGCGCGAAGTATGGCAGGAATTTCTTCCTTCCCAGCTTGCAATCAGACACCCATGTCCCACCACCACCATACACAATAGCGTCTGCTGTACCTCGTCCCGCAAACCGGATATAGGGAAGTTGGTGTTTCTCAAAAAATCGAAATGTGGCGGCGGCAATGAGCATATCGCCCATGTTACCGGGATTCGGGATGTAGACGAAATGACCGAGACCCCGTAGCTTCGTCAGGAGTACATGGTCATCTAGCGTGAACGGATGAAAGTTGGCAGTTGATAATGCTAAGTTTACCCTCAGTGAACGCGACTCCCGGTAAATGGGAAGTCCCAAGATTCGATGAACAGCGCAGTTCTCAAAGTACTTGATGCTGTACACCCGCATGCCCAGCATGTACACTTTCCTCTTTGTTGCTGAATCTCTCGTCTTGACCGATGAACCAAAGACCCGACTTCCTATTCTTTCATTTTCGGTTGTCGGGAGCATGACGCGACACATCCAGAAGGGGATGTCCATCAAATAATACACGATCTTGAGCTTGCAACCCTTCGGAGTGACCCGCTCTTTGCACCGACTCACGATGTGTCCTCCCGCATGTTTATGCAGCCCCACCCAACGGTGCGTCACGAGCAGTTTTAGTCGTTGTCTCGCAGTAGGCGGTAGACCGTTGCAAGGGATAATGTGCGTTTCGGCAAAAGATATCATGGCATCCTCTCTGTCCTCACTCTCCTCGGGCGTTCTGCTTAGACTCAGTGCTGCAGAACATAACTTCAACCACGTGTGCGCTAAGTAGGGGAGTCGTCGTGCCACCAAACCGTGCTCCTCGTGGTACAACCAGATTTGATTGGCTATGTGGACGCAATCCTCTGTATATTCGGCACCGCCATCGGCTATACGCCCGGTGAGGCTGTCTGGTCGCCGACAGTAGAAGTAAAGTTTATCGGGCACAAAAGCGATGCGTCGCACAGAAGCGGTGTAGACCGCAGTGAAGTATTCATCCTCAAAACATAGGCCTTCCGGGAATCGAATCTGTCCGTGTTCCAATAGATTGCGTCGGTAAATTTTGTTCCATACGCACACATTGTTATTGAACATCAGCATGTCGTCGTTTGCGGCTACCTCGCCCTCAGTGGGCAGATCAAAACTCCTCCACGTCCTGAGTTTCCCTGTTTCTGTGACCCCCTGCACCCCGCACACCGCCATGTCCGCGCTGCCCTGCATGGCTGCATACATCTCCTCACACATTGTGAGTGCATAGCGGTCATCGCTGTCGCAAAACATGATGAGAGGAGCAGTTGCAACAGCGAGCCCGGCGTTCCGCGCTGCGCTCTCTCCCCTGTTTGGCTGGGTGAGCACTCGTACTCGCGCATCTGCACCCGCATATTCCGCCAAGATACCGGACGAAGCATCCGTGCTGCCGTCATCCACACAGATAATCTCGATGTCACAAAAGGTCTGTCCGACGAGACTCCCCATGCATGCCCGCAGGTAGGGCTGCACGTTGTATACGGGAACTATAACAGAAATTTTCGGCATAGGCAACGAGCACCAGCTCCCTTCTCCGCATCATGAATCCCCCTACTCAGGCATGCTCCAAGCACCGGAGAGACCTCCTCATGCGTGATTGTCTCATTTAGGAAGAGATAGTCAAGAGTAAAATTATAAAGTATTGAAAATAAATAATGTACAGAATAATTCTCTTTGCTGTAAGTCAGACACGAATACACATCGCAAGGAACAGAATCTTCATCGGAGTAATTTACCAAAAGCATATTAAATTTTTCATACACGATCATCTCTTCCTAAAAGAGATAATCTCCCGCAATACACTCAAGGGGAATTAACTGCAAGCGTTTTGGGGTCCAAAATGGGCGGCATCTTTGCCACCACGTATCTGCCCTCCGTATTCAGCAGAGTAGAGTTCTTTCTGTGGTACGTGTTAAACACGTGGGTGCCATGCCCATCCAGCCGCACTTGAATGGTATCTGCTGCCCCGTTCTACTTAAGTGCTTCACGGAAGAAGGGACGGAGTTTCTGCACGAGAGGGATAGATAGACCCGGATTCATGTGGTTGTCGTCACACATGAGTACCTTGTCGTCATGCATGGTATGAAAGACTTCACCCGGGCGGAGAGCTTTCCAACCTCACGGGTGCCTGGATTTAGTTCCCACACGCCGTTTTGGCTTTGCCTCCTCCCGCCATGTCCGCGCAACTCCGTTGCGCCTAGCTTCTTCCCTTGGTACTTCGCACTTGATCTCCCCTACGTTTCCCTACGCAAAAGTCGTCACCCCTCCCTAAGCCCGTATTTTTCTCGGGACAGATGCCCACGGAAGAGGGCGGAAAGATGAATATACTTGCTTTTTTGGGAGGTCTCTGCTAATAATATCGCACGCCCTACGGCAGATGCCGGGAGCAGACCTATGAGTTTTGCGTTCTTCAGTAAACTGCGCCATCATCGGCAGCATCTGCGACTCATCGATAGCGAGTTGCAGCGCGTGCGCGACAAAATTGCCGCCCAAACGCAGGAATTTCAACCGCATGCTCGGGCATACGTGGCACAGATATGCCGGGGGCGCGGCAAAATGATACGCCCCGGGCTCGTGCTGCTCACTGCGGCGGCAACCGGCGGCATCAAGGAGGAGCACATCTCCTTTGCCGCCCTGCTGGAAATGCTGCATATCGCGTCGCTTATACACGATGATGTCTTGGACAAAGCAGACACACGGCGGGATCGACCCACACCCAATGCACTGTGGGGCAACGAATTAGCTGTCCTGCTGGGTGATTCTCTGCTGGCTCAGGCCATGGTATTGGGCACGCAGATAGGCGACAGGAAGTTCATACACCGGATGGCATTGGCAACACGGGACTTGTGCGAAGGCGAGGTCGAACAATCGACCCGTCTGTGGGATGCGGGGATGTCGCGTGCCGAATACTACGAAATCATCCGCAAAAAAACGGCGACGCTTTTCGCCATGGCCATGAGCGGTGCCGCCATGCTGCAGGGCGTGGAAGACGAATTGGCAGAAAATCTGCATCGCATGGGCACGCTGCTGGGGATGTCGTACCAGATTTACGATGATTGCTTGGATTTGCTGGGAGTGGACGAGCAAGCGGGTAAAACTTTGGGAACCGACGTGCAAAAGGGAAAACTGACGCTCCCGATATTTTTCTTGATGGAAGCGGACAACGAAGACGTAGCCGCCGAGATTCGCGATGCTGTGGAAAACAAGAGCGGGTTTGACCTAGAGCACCTGCGACAGACGGAAAGCTTTGATGTAGCCATGCAACTTTCTGTAAATGAAGCATTGAGCCTCAATGCAGAAGCCCGTGAAGTCCTGTGGCTTCTGCCGGAGACACCCGCCCGCGAAGCCCTGACCGAAGCCACTTATCGCCTCGATGAATTACTGCAGGATTGCTGCAACGGAAACCTCAACTACACATGAATACGTCAGAAAGGTACGCCCTGCGACCAGAAAAAATGCAGCCTCCGGAGGCAGATGTGACGGATGAGCTGTGGGAAAAGATACACAGCCACGCATGGGAAGAAGCCGGTAGGGAGCCGAGTATGGCACCCATGCTTGAGGAAATCGTGCTTTCGCGTTCGGGACCACAGAAGGCCATTGCTGTTCGCTTGGCGCAGCGGCTCGCGTGTCCGTATTTCTCTCGAGAGGAATGGGAAGCACTCTTTTCGCGTGTGATGGAGGAGAAACCGGAGATGATACGAGTCATCATGACAGACCTGCAAGCCGTGGTCCAGCGCGATCCGGCAGCGCATTGCCCACTCTTCCCTCTCCTCTTTTTCAAGGGTTTTCACGCATTGTGCACCTACCGTTTCGCCCACGCGCTCCAAGAGCAGGGACACCAACTCCCCGCCCTCATGCTGCAAAGTGTATGCAGTGAGGTCTTTGGTATCGATATCCACCCCGCCGCCCGCTTGGGTTGCGGCATCATGCTCGACCACGGCACGGGCATCGTCATCGGTGAAACCGCCATCGTCGAAAATAATGTTTCCATGCTGCACGAGGTTACCCTAGGCGGCACGGGGAAAGAATTCTGCGACCGGCACCCGGTGGTACGCAGTGGGGTGATGATCGGGGCAGGAGCAAAAGTGCTCGGACGAGTCGAAATCGGCGAGAGCGCGAAAATAGCGGCTTCTTCCGTGGTACTGGACGACGTGCGTCCCCATACGACCGTGGCGGGGGTCCCCGCCATTGAGGTGGGTGCAACCTCCGAGGAGGAACCCGCCCTATGCATGCAGCAGCGCATCTGTTAAGCGTCGCCTACCATGCTCCGCGAAATTTCGATTCGCCTCCCGCTTCACAAAGCTGACTCCACCGAGGCACGCTCTCAGGCAGTAGCTCACGCACTGCACCTGCCACTGTACCGCTTGCAGGGACTGCGCCTTCTCAAGGAGAGCATCGATGCTCGCCGTCGTGCCATCTACAAGCAGCTACACTGCCTCGTGGCTATCGATGAACCGCTGCCTCCACCGACTCCTCTCCCGTCTCTTCCTCCGCCCCTCCCTGCGTCCGCAAAGAGTGTACTCATCGTCGGTGCCGGACCCGCCGGTTTGTTTGCCGCCCTGCGATGCCTAGAATTGGGAGTACGCCCCGTGATTTTGGAGCGAGGGAAGGATGTGAGTGCCCGCCGCTTTGACCTGCGCCCCATCATCTGTGAAGGTCGCGTCCTCCCCGAGTCAAATTATTGCTTCGGCGAAGGAGGCGCAGGGGCTTTTTCCGACGGGAAACTCTTCACTCGTGCCACAAAACGCGGTGATGTGGCAACCATTTACCGTCAATTTGTCGCACATGGAGCAGACCCCGCCATTCTCACCAATGCTCACCCGCATATCGGTTCCGATAGACTGCCCCGCATCATCCGCTCCATCCGCGAAGAAATCCTTGCCGCAGGAGGTGAAGTTCACTTCGGTGCCCGGGTAGACGGTCTGCTGAGGAGTGCTGATGGAAGCCGTGTGCACGGCGTACGCGCGGCGGATGGGCGTGAGTGGCTGTCCGACTGCGTTATCCTCGCCACCGGACACAGTGCCCGAGATGTGTACCGTATGCTATCCGATGAGGGTCTTTTGCTGGAACGCAAGACTTTTGCCGTGGGGGTTCGCATCGAGCACCCGCAGTCTCTCATTGATGCAGCCCTCTACCACCTACGTCCGGGGCAGCAGCGTCCACGAAGTCTCCCGGCTGCCCGCTACGCTCTCGCCGCGTCCGTTCGTGGTCGCGGCGTATACTCTTTCTGCATGTGTCCCGGTGGGTTCATCGTCCCCGCCGCCACCCAAAATGATGAAGTTGTCGTCAACGGAATGTCCCTGTCGCGGCGCGACTCAGCTCTTGCCAATGCGGGCATCGTAGTTACGGTGACCCCGGAGGACACCGATGAGCTGCTCACCGACTTCGGTGCCCTCTCCGGCGTTCTCTGGCAAAAGCGGCTGGAACAAGCTACCGCCATCGCCGGTGGCGGGATGATGAGAGCTCCGGCGCAGCGTGTCCCGGACTTCCTAACACACCGCGTATCCACCACCCCGCGTCCCTGTAATTACGGACCGGGGGTCGCCCCCTTCGACTTGTGGGAGCTGCTCCCGCGCGGCATCTGCGAGCGCATGGCTGAGGCTTTACGCTTCTTTGAGCGTAAAATTCCGGGCTTTACCTCGGAGGATGCCTTGCTCATCGGTTCGGAAACCCGCACCGCCTCGCCCGTGCGCATCCCTCGCAACCCCTCCACTCTGCAACACCCGCAGCTCATCGGGCTTTTCCCCTGTGCCGAGGGTGCGGGCTACGCCGGCGGCATTGTCTCTGCCGCATTGGACGGACAACGCTGTGCCGTTTGTGCCGCAGCTCACATCAGCGGATAACAGGCTGTGCCGTGAGTATGAGCGTGTGCAGCCGCGAGAGCTCCGCCAGAAGGTTTGCCGTGTGGAGGAGCGAGTCATCCCGCCGAACAGCAAAACGTTGTAATACCTCTCTCACGGGGCGTGCCATCTCGCTGTCGTGGTCCAGCATGGGAACAAGTTTACGTCCGGCTTCCGCCAAATAGCAGCGCGTGTCGGATGCCATGCGTGCCCCGGCTCGGGCAGGATTCGATAGATGAAAATCGTGCTCGGAATAGTATATATCCTCTAGAAGGAAACGGGCGGATGCCACATCCTCGGCATCCATGCGTAGGCACAGTTTGCACAACAGTATCATCAGCTGACACATATCCCGCGCGGTGATATAATGCCCATTGCTCTGCACCATGTCCAGAGGTTCGCCCGTAGGGGACTCCCGCGCTACCATCCACGTTCCGTTTGCTTGCATTACTTCCAAGACCCGCGATAGGTGCTCCCCTGAAAACCCGGCTTGAGCCTTAGCGGAGTTCAGAAACAGATTGACCTTGCGCGGTACGTCCATCGCGCTGTGTCGCAAGCTCTCCACCATCACCTCTCTCTGCAGCTCCCGCTGTGTCCCTCGGTAGAGTATGGTATCGCGCGTTTCCCGCAGGACTGCGAACAGCATATACTGTTCGCCTACGAGCATCGGCAGGTCCTGATAGTCGCCCCCTTCCATGTGTTACTGGGCGTTGATCAGGCGTATCACGGGTAAACTTTCCACAGCGTGATCCCACACCGCAGCCGGTATCGTAAACTTCATGTAGGCGCGCGGCTCGTCCTTTCCGGGTTCTTCGACACGCCGCACATCCACTTTGACCTCCGGCTGCCCGAGGACTTCCGGTCGCACAGTGTCTATTAGTCGCGCCGGTATTTTGATCTCCACTGCCTTTTTCGGCTGCATGGGTGGCGGTAGCAAATATGTGTTTTCGTTACTCGCGACAGTCGCTCCCCACCCCTCCGGCAAATGGAGGTCTACCGGACCGCTGGCTCTCAGCACCGCCTCGCCGTTTATTTTCATCCAATGACCTACACGGCGCAGCACCTGCACGCACTTTTCATCCGGTTTGCCTTCTGCGTCCAAGGGCATTTCAAGCACGATACCCTGCGCCGCACACGCCGCCGCCATCTGCACTTGGCGAATGACATCCTGCGCGGTGAGAGGCTCTCCTTCACCTCCCATGTTGACGCACACACTCCCCTCTGGTGCAGCCTGCACGCGGAGACCTTCCTTGGCTGCTTCCTTCGTCAAATCTTCCCCCACAGGCTGCTCCGATGTCTCGCCCGTCACCTGCACATTTGCACACCCCACCCCTTTTGCCAATAGCACGATATCCCGCAGAGCTTCCGGACTGATAACTGGTGCCTGACTCTGGTCTCCGGTCGGCACGCGCACTGCTAGATAGATGCCGAGAGTCCCCTGTGTAGGCTCGACTTCCTCTTCACCCACTTCGCACGCGGCTTCCCGCGTCTCCCCATCCGTCATCGTTTCTCCCCACAAAAGCCCCGTTACCATGACTCCGAACACGATGGCTACCACTCTCATCATACCGCGTACTCTACCAAACTCTTTTCCCCCCGTCAAGCTGAAATCATCGGCAGCTCGTGAAAATCCACACTTGTCCCGATAAAATTCTCGGGAAACGCCGCAATGCTAACCCCATGCGGGTTACAGATGCTCTGCGTGCTGAGGGGGCTTCAACCTCACGGGTGCTTTGATTTACCTCCCCTCGCATCGTTTCGGCTTTGCCTCCTTCCAACTCCCCTGCGCAACTCCGTTGCGCCTAACTCCTTCACTTCGTACTTGATCACCCCCGCGTTTTCCTGCATCAAGGTTATCGCTCACCACTGAGTGCTTAATTTTTATCGGGACAGATGTGGTTTGGTGGCGGCATCCTGCCGCATACGTTCCCGAATTCCTTGAAGAAAGACACTCTCAAGAGAGCGACGGACAGGGGTGCTGCCTTGCCAAGTATCTCCGGCAATTTGTTGTATTTTGTGCAGCAACTCCGGGGCAGGATCGCGTAAAGTAATTTGACATCGATGGAGGTCATCGGTCAGTTCATCGATACCACCCCCGGCAATCAAACACCCTTGGTAGAGGATACCTACGCGGTCACATACTTCCTGCACTTGCTCCAGCAGGTGGGAACAGAGAAAGACAGTCATTCCATTGCCCTTGAGCTCCAATATGATGTCGCGGATGACGCGCGAACCGATGGGGTCCACCCCGGTTGTCGGCTCATCCAGTACCAGCAAGCGCGGTTTTTGCACCAACGCCTGTGCCATACCGATGCGTTGCAGCATTCCCTTCGAATACCCGGCAAGCCGCTGTTTCGCCGCCTTTTCCAATCCCACCGTTACGAGCAACTCAGCCGTGCGTTCGCGGAGGACTTTCCCGCCCAAGCCGCAGAGCCTACCGTAAAACCGCAGCGTTTCCTCCCCCGTCAGGAATTTGTAGAAATACGGATTTTCCGGCAGAAACCCAATTTCGAAGCGATTTGCGGCAGCGGTGGCAGGTGCGCCGAACACGCGGCAGCTCCCTTCATGCGGGGCAAGCAAACCGACCAGCATCTTCATCACCGTACTTTTGCCCGAGCCATTCGGTCCGATGAGTCCGTACACTGTACCCGCAGGTATGTTGATACTCACCCCCTTGACCGCATACACCGCAGCCTTTCCCCAGCCACCGGGAAATGTCTTGTGTACATTCTGGATTTCAACGGCATTCATCCCCACAAGTCCCCCGGCGGTTCTCCCCTGCATCGACCGCCCTTTTTCCCGGTTTTACCCGTGGTACTAGCCGATGACTTCGGCGCGCTCCTCGAGCAACTCCTTGCAAGAAGCATCGATTTTTTCGCGGGAGAAAGCATCAATGGGTAAGCCCTCCACAATGGTGTGGGTGCCATCCGCGTTTGTACGGGTGGGCTGGGAGCAGATGATTCCCTCCGGCAACCCATACTTGGTACCGTCGCTGTAGCTGGCCACGGAGTACCAATCTCCCTCCGGGGTCGGTGTCACGAGCTTCTTGACCGTCATGAGTGCCGCATTGGCGGCAGACGCAGCCGACGACGCACCGCGCGCCTGAATGATGGCGGCTCCGCGCTGTTGCACCGTCTTGATGAAGTCTCCCTTCAGCCATTCGGTGTCGGTAATAACCTCAGTCACCGGTTTACCATGGATTTTGGCATTCGTGAAGTCGGGGTACTGAGTGGATGAGTGATTGCCCCAGATGGTCATATTCGTGACGGCAGAAACGGGCACCCCCGCTTTGGCTGCGAGCTGACTCTTGGCACGGTTCTCGTCCAGCTGCGTCATGGCAAAAAAGTTTTCCTTCGGCAGCCCCGCAGCATTATGTAGTGCTATGAGACAGTTAGTGTTGCACGGATTACCCACAACAAACACCTTGCAATTGGGAGAGGCATTCTCGGCGATCGCCTTGCCTTGCCCCACGAACACCTTTCCATTAATGCTCAGAAGGTCCTTCCGTTCCATCCCCGCCTTGCGTGGCACAGACCCCACCAGCATGCACCAGTCGGCATCCCGGAATGCCTCTGCGGGGTCATCCGTAGCAACAATCCCCTGCAACAGGGGAAATGCGCAATCATCCAATTCCATCACTACCCCACGCAGCTTCTCGAGGCATGGCGTAATTTCGAGCAACTTAAGGATTACGGGTTGGTCTGCACCCAACATCTCTCCGGCTGCTATACGAAATAAAAGTGAATACGCGATATTTCCGGCGGCACCGGTGACGGTTACTGTTACAGGAGTCTTCATACGGGCGGTATTATGCCCTCTTTTCCCCTTCAGGTCAACCCAAATTTCACATGGACGATAATCTTCCCTCATCTGTCCCAAATAAATTAAAAGCCCAGAGTGGAGCGATGGTTTTGGCGCAGGGAAACACAGGGGTGATCAAGTACGAGGTACGAAGTACGAAGTACGAAGTGTTAAAGTTCGCCGCAACGGAGTTGCGCGGGTGGAGCGAAAGGACGCAAAGCGAGAAGAGGCATGAGGCGTATATACATGCGACCGTGGGGTGGATGCCCCTTCAGTGTGCAGAGCACCCGTGACCCGCATGGAGGTTGGCATTGCCGCGTTTCCCAAGAATTTTCTTGGGACGGGTGTAATAATCTTCCCACATCTGTCCCAAGTAAGTTAAAGGCTTAGTGGTAGGTGGGGAAACGGGTAGGTGATCAAGTACGAAGTACGAAGTGAAGAAGTTAGGCGCAACGGAGTTGCGCAGAGGGAGGAGGAAGAAGCAAAGCTGGAACAACGCGTGGGGAACAAATCCATGCACCTGCGATGTCGAAGCCCCCTTAGTGCGCAGACGTCTATAAACTGCATGGGGATTAACATCGCAGCACTTTTCGAGAATTTTCTTGGGACAGGTGTGACTATTTTCCCGCCTTGCTACTTCGTACTTCTTATCGGGCGGAGGCACAATTTGCCGAAGGTATGGGCACGCTGACCGGGAATATAGCAGGAACGAAGAGAGTATTCCGAAAGTTTAGGATGTCTGTAATAGTGGCGGTAGACTTCGCCGGTTTCGCAGTGCATCAGCACGTAACGGGGCTCATGGTTGGTATGCGGGGGTGCAAACTCGTCACATTTGCACACGGAACGCTCATCCGGTATTCCCAATTCTGCACACACCGAGTGCCAAGCGGCACCGTGACCTCGCTCCCGGTAGCGCACCCAAGTTATCGCATGTGCCAGCTCGTGCAGTACGGTTCGACGGATGGTTTCTTGGTCTCTCGCGAGGTAGGATTGTACGAAGAAACGCGAGAAACTCAGCAAGCGTTTGCCGTAGTTGCACAGACCCAGCCGTCGTACAGCGGAATCCCACACCACATTCCAATCACAGAGACCACAGATCGCCAAGCATGCACGCGCATATTGTTCCACGTCATCCGGTCCTGTCCAGTGCGATACCTGTGGTAACAGATACATCCCCTGAGGTTCCACCGGTAGCTTTTTCCTCATACCCTCATTGTATCCTTGAGATGCCCGCATGGCAAGCCGCTTTTGCAATTGAGGAGAGCAAACGACTGGTGTCGCAAGGCAAATGACTGTTTGGGCAGGTGTGGTGGGAAATAGGTTCACCATGTAAAATTTTGCTTTTCAGTAGGGCGAAGCTGTCTTACACTGGGCGGCGCGGGCGGATGCCATAGCCCATGGGGCGACGGGGAAGGGAAATGATGTTCTGTACGCCGGGCGTCGGAGCCTCAACTCCCTCTACAGCTACGCTATAGCCACCACGGAGGGCGATTATACCGATGAGGATTATAACCAAGATGACGCCACCGGCTTTATCCATCTGAACGGTCTGAGGCTCAAACAAATTTTCCCGAGTCAATAGAGAAGCGCGGAGTATGCGGAGCTGAGGAAGGCGTGTGTGGTGGACGGGTGGGGCTACAGGGCGTGGCGAGGAGGAAGCCGGGTACAAGAAGCGAAGTGGAAAAGCTAGGGAGTGGCGGGTGTGGGGAGGGCGAGGGATACGCATGTGGTGGGCACGCAGAGTATCTGCGCGGAGGCGGGGAGACGAGTGGGTGTGGGTGTGTGCGAAGTGCCTAGAATTCGAGGGTCTGCAGGTTGTTTGCAGCCGCCTCATGTCCGTTATCCGCCGCTTGCTGAAACCATCTCTTTGCTTCTGCCCGATCCTGCGTTACTCCCCGTCCATAGTAGTAGCACACTCCAAGTTCGCATTGTGCGTATGCGTTTCCTTGTCCGGCGGCGAGGCGGTACCACTTTGCCGCTTCGGTGGGGTCTTGGTCGACGCCATAGCCATCCTCGTAGCATCGTCCAAGGTTATACTGTGCCATTGCATCTCCTTGCTCGGCAGCGAGACGGTACCATTTTGCTGCCTCGGTGAGGTTTTTGTTCACGCCTTGACCGAGCTCATAGCACACTCCAAGGCTATTTTGCGCATCCGCACTCCCCTGTTCGGCGGCAAGACGGAACCATCTGACTGCTTCGGTGTCGTCTTTGTTTACGCCATCGCCATTGTGATAGCACACTCCAAGGTTGTTTTGTGCCAGAGCATTTTCTTGCTCGGCAGCGAGGCGATACCACTTTGCCGCTTCGGCGGGGTCTTTGTTCACGCCATAGCCGAGGTGATAGCACATTCCGAGGGAGAACTGCGCGACCGCATTTTCTTGCTCGGCGGCAAGGCGGTACCACTTCACGGCTTCGGCGAAGTCTCGGTCGATGCCGAAGCCCTTGCTATAACACATTCCAAGGTTACTCTGCGCACGTGCATTTTTCTGCTCGGCAGCGAGGCGGAACCATTTCACCGCTTCAGCGGGGTCTTTGTTCACGCCATAGCCCCCGAAATAGCACAACCCCAGATTGTTCTGCGCGTCCGCGTCTCCTTGCTCGGCGAGTTCCCGGAGCTCACCGACGCTGACCGCGTAGACGTTCCATAGCGCGAGGGTGAGCAGGGCAAATAGGAAAGTGAGACAGCGGAGGATAGGGCGGAAGTGCTTTCCTTTCTCTCGTATGATGTGTGGTTGCATAGGGAAAACGCCTATTATCACTCAGTCCTCGGGGCGGTCGAAGTGGGTTACGTGCCGGGGTCGAGGAGGTTGAAGAGGTCGAGCTGAGTTAGGTCGGTTGGTGGTGGGGCGGTCGGCAGGTCAGGTGAGTCGGGGATATGTGAGGGGCTGTGGTCAGGTTTTTCCGGGGTTGGTTCGCGCATGGAGGCACTCATTTCTAGGTGAGTGAGGATGTGCTTAGCGCGCTCAATGATAGGCGCGGGGAGACCGGCGAGGCGTGCGACTTGAATCCCGTAGGATTTATCGGCGGGACCCGGTAGGACTTTGCGAAGGAAGATGATTTCATCGTGCCATTCCTTTACTTCGACGTGCCAGTTGCCGATCGCCGCGTGGGTGGTCTGGAGGTCAACCATCTCGTGGTAATGGGTGGCAAAGAGGGTACGCGCTCCGATGACATCGTGGAGATGTTCCGCGACTGCCCAAGCGATAGAAAGACCGTCGAAGGTGGCTGTGCCTCGCCCAATTTCGTCGAGTATGACGAGGGAGCGTTCGGTGGCGTTGTTGAGGATGAGGGCGGTTTCGCTCATTTCCACCATAAAGGTCGATTGACCGGTGGCTATGTCGTCGCTGGCACCGACACGGCAGAAGATGCGGTCAACGATTCCGATATGGGCTTCTTTTGCGGGGACGTAGGAGCCCATCTGTGCCATCAAGGTGATGAGTGCGACTTGCCGGATGTAGGTAGATTTACCCGCCATGTTGGGACCTGTGAGGATGATGAGGCGGTTCTTTTCTTCCTCTATCTCCGTATCGTTGGGGACGAAGGAAGTGTCCTGCTGCACGCGCTCGATAACCGGGTGGCGACCGTCAACAATGTGGAGTTTGCGGCTGTTGTCTAAGGTTGGGCGGCAGTAGTTGTGGAGACGCGCATTTTCCGCTAGGCAAAGGAGCACGTCTAATTCGGCAAGGGCTGAGGCGGTTTCTTGGATTTGGGTGAGACGGGAGGCGACGGAGGAGCGTAGGCGACAAAAGATATCGTATTCCAGTTGGCGGGCGCGTTCATCGGCACCGAGAATGGTGCTTTCCATGTGTTTGAGCTCATCGGTGATGAAGCGTTCGGCGTTGACGAGAGTTTGTTTGCGGTGGTAGTGTTTCGGGACTTTGGCGAGGTTGGCTTTAGTCACCTCGATGTAGTAACCGAAGACGTTGTTGAAGCGGATTTTGAGGGAGTCAATGCCGGTGGCTTTTCGTTCGCGAGATTCCATTTCAGCCAGCCAGACTTTGCCGTCGCGGGAGGCGTGGTGCAGTTCGTCCAGCTGCTTGTCGTAGCCATCGCGGATCATACCGCCATCCTTGAGGGCTGTCGGAGGGTCATCAACAAGAGCGGAGGAGAGGAGAGACGTGAGCTCGGAGAAGTCGCCGATGCGGGAGGCGAGAGCGGCGAGCCCGGGGTGGTTGGCACCGAGAGCTCGTAGGTCCTCCAGGACGTGGGGAAGGTGACCCAGTGAAAGTTGCAGACCAATGAGGTCGCGCGCGTTGCCTGCCCCTTGGGAGAGACGGGAGGAGAGACGCTCCAGATCACGGATTTTGCCGAGAGAATCACGCAACTTGCTCATCAGGAAGGGTTCGGCGAGAAAAGCGGCGATGATATCCTGACGTCGCGAGAGCTCCTCCATGTCGCAAATAGGGTGCAAGAGCCAGTCTCGCAGCAGACGCGCTCCCATGGGAGTTCCCGTGTTATTCAGAACCCCCAACAGCGTGTTTTTAGCCCCGCTGCGGGCTTCCACTAGGTCAAGGTTGCGACGGCTGGCGGCATCGATGAGAACCACGCGAGATGTCGGTCGCAGGGAAAGGTGCAGCAGGTGGTCTGTGCTGCGTCGCAACTGGTTTTTGAGGTAGTGCAGTATGGCGGCAGCCGCCCCGAGTGCCGCGTTGAGGTGGGCGCAGCCGAAGCCTTCTAGGGAGTGTACCCGGAAGTGGGTTTCCAGCGTGGTTCGCGCCAGCGATGGCAGGAAGGGGTACGAATCATAGTGTTGAGTGACGGGCAAGGACGAGAAGAGTTCCGACTGTTCCTCACTGACCAGCAACTCGCGCGGTTTCAGCAAGGATAGTTCCTCCGCCAGTTCGTCGAAGCTCGCATAATCCGCCACAGAGAACTCCCCCGTGCTGTGGTCCGCGCACGCCAGCCCCCACTCCTTTTTGTCGTAATAGCAGGCAGCGATATAGTTGTGTTCATCCGCGTTCAGCAAATTCATGTCCGCCAGCGTGCCCGCAGAAATCAGGTGTGTTATCTCGCGTGGCACCAGCTTTCCCGGGACCGGTGCAGTCATCTGCTCCGCGATGGCTACGCGCTTGCCCAGCTTGATAATCTTGCTGATGTACCCCTCGGAGGAATGAAAGGGGACGCCGCACATAGGTATGCCTTGTCGCTTTGTCAATGTAAGACCGAGTGCCTGTGAACACGCCAAAGCATCTTCAAAAAACATCTCGTAAAAGTCGCCGAGGCGGAAAAAGAGCCACACGTCCTCCGGAAGTGTCTGCTTCATCCGCAGATACTGATCAAACATTGGGCTTATCGAGCTGCTATCCGACATGCTTCCCGCTTGCCAGTATAGCCCCTGATGCCAAAAATTCAAGTTTTTTCACCGAGACGAACAGGGAACCCCGCATCTATCCCGAACAAATTAAAGGCTTAGTGGTGGGCGGTGACTTTGAGACAGGAAGGAGATCAAGTACGAGGTACGAAGTACGAAGTACGAAGTGGCAAAGCTGGGGAGAGGCGGGTAGGGTAGGGGAGGAGAGAGAGGCGGGAAGCGGGGTGAGTGGGGTTGTGCGTGGTGGAGGTCGTGCGGACGTGGTGGGGGAAACGGGGGTATGCACAGCCGTCCCAAGAAAAATACGAGCTTCGCGGTGGGCGATGACTGTGCGGCAGGAAGACACGGAGGAGATCAAGTACGAAGTACGAAGTGAAGGAGTTAGGCGTAACGGAGTTGCGCAGGGGAGTTGAGAGGAAGCAGGGGGAACAAGGGGCAGGGTGGAGAGAACGGTCGTAGAGGGCAGGGATCACATCTGTCCCAAATAATTTCGTTACTACATGTCCGCTTTGCGGTTGCTTCGCATTTTCCCACCATGACACCCCGTTGCCTCTCCATGATTCGCTACGTCTTATCCCTTATTGCCGATGTATCAATCATTTGCATCTCGCAATCGTCGCTGCCTTATTGCCCCTTTCTTCGCGGAAGCCTTTTCCGCTCATCTCAACATCTTAGTGTCCTACGTACAGGGATATGCGGATGCCCCTCTCCTGCTCATCTCTTTTTGAATGCGATGCGCTGGGAAAGCCTCTCAAAATTACTTGTAATAAATAGACAACAGGTATCGTACAATCTCCAAAAGTTCAGGAGGTGAAGAAATAACAAAAAGAGGGCGCATTTTCGTAACTGTAAAAAAAATCAAGGAGGAAAGTAAACTTTAGGCTGGACATCGCTTTCAAAATGAGATACACTCCCCGCCGACATGCGCTCAGTGCCCCAATTCTCTATGGTTTTGCCCGTGTATGACACGGCAAATGTGCACTTTTTCGCGTCCGGCGTCTTTCCCTTTTTTCACTATCGAATGCGCGGTGTTTCCCTAGTACAGCGGGTGCTCGGCTGGGCTCCCAAAGTGCCGTTAGCACAGGAGCTGGCACCCGCCATGGAATACTTCAAAACTCAAATTACAGACGAGAAGCATGAAAGTAACGATCATAGGAACAGGATACGTGGGGCTACCCACGGGTGCCGGGCTGGCAAGTTTGGGGCATCAGGTGGCGTGCGTGGACCGTACTCCCGAGAAAATCGAGAAGCTGTGCGCCGGGCAGGTGACGCTCTTTGAGGAGGGCTTGGAGGAGCTGCTCACGGACGGGTTGAAAAGTGGAAACCTGCGCTTCACCACGAGCATGGAGGAGGGTGTGAGCGGTGCGCAGCTCGTGATGGTGACGGTGGGAACGCCGGAGGACACCGAGACAGGTGAGGCGAATTTGGAATACCTGTTCGAGGCTGTGGGGGAGCTGGCGAAGAGTTTGAAAACACCCACCGTAGTTGCCATCAAATCGGCGGTACCGGTGGGTACGGGTGA